>JBOHTT010000115.1:0-14908 GCA_050733775.1 Vulcanimicrobiaceae bacterium | reverse complement strand
ATGCGACACTCATAGGATCGTCGTTCGTAAATAATGGTTATTCAAGCGGCGTGACCGAGCTTATTGCGCCGACCGACAACAGCAACGGCATCATTATTAGGACGCTTCAACTACTCGAGGCTGGTAGCGCCACTGACAATGGCTCGGTTTACGTTGGTGAGACGGCTCCCTCCGCGGAGTACGATCCAAGCGCGTGCGCGCTACTCGCGGCGTACGCCGGACAGACGGTCGTTTTGCCATACCCTCTTATACTTCCAGCCGGATGGGGTGCGTGGGCAGCCCAAAGTAGTAGTGGGTCGATTGGCGTGCAGATGACTTGGGACGCGATAGGCGACTAGAAAAGCAAGCGACCCAGCGTGCTGGCGAGTGCCCGTCAGGGTACGACCAGTTCGATCCCCGTTTTGAGCACGGCGCGCGCGATACGCGTTGCCTCGTCCTCAGTGAGCGCTAGTCCGAACGGAAGATAGACCGCACAATCCGTCCACCAGTCGGAGGCGGGAAACGGTCCCGCAAGGTGCGCGTAGGCTGGATGTTGCGAGATCGTTCGATATTGGCGAACCGCGCCGATTCCGCGGCGCCGCAGCTCGTCAGCCAATCGCTGTGCCTCTGCGCTGAACACGATGTTAAAAAGTGGCGCTTCGTCCCCCGGCACGCTGAAGATGCGATCGCCAAGAAGCTCGCGCAGGGCGGCGTACGCACGGCGTTTTCGTGCCAAACGTTCGTCCAAATTCCGCAGCTGGGCGAGGCCTAGCGCGGATAACACGTCGTTGAAGCGGAGGTTCGTGCCGACGTCACGGTTGAGATTGGTTTGACGCCACGAGAGATCGCCATGGTCGACATATGCTGCGGCGGCGTCGCGCAACTCCGGCGAGCTCGTGACGACTGCCCCGCCTTGCCCCGTCGTCACCGTCTTCGGCGGACTGAACGAGAGGGTACCGGTCGTGCCGAACGTTCCGGCCGAACGGCCGGCATGCCGATGCCCGATCGCCGTGGCTGCGTCTTCAATCAGCGGAATGCGCCGCTCGGATGCCAAGCCCACGACGGCATCGAGATTCGATCCCGTGTAGCCTGAAAAATTCACAAAGCAAATCGCCTTGGTCGCTTGAGAAATCTCGCGGGCGAGGACATTGGGATCGATGCATCCGGTGCGCCGGTCGATCTCTACAAGCCGCGGACGCAGACCGGCGGAAGCAAAACCGTTGATCGTCGAGACGACGCCGTAGGCCGGGACGAGGACCTCATCGCCGGGCCGGAGGCCGCAGGCATGGGCGGCCACCGTGAGTGCCACCGTGCCGCTCGTCGTGAGGATGCAAGAGGGCGCCTCCAGCAGCTCGCAGAGTCCCGCTGCAAAGCGTTCGGTGGTCTTTCCGGGTCCGAGGAAGCCAGAAGCGACCTGGGCACGAACCTCGCTGGCGCAAGAATCGTCGATCCAAGGCTCGACGAGCGGGATAAAGCGGTCGGTGGACTGAGTCGCGGCCATTGTCGCCGTTTTGGGCGGTGCTTCGGCGCGTGCCTTCGTTCAGTTGCGCCATTTTCGGCCGATAACCGGGAGGTGAAGATTCTTCTCACGGGCGGTGCCGGCTATGTCGGCTCTCGCTTGGCGGCGCATCTCGTGTCGGCCGGCCACGACCTGACGGTTTACGACCTTTTGGTCTACGGCGGGGTCGGGTTGCTGCCGTTCGCCGGCAATTCGCGCTTCCGTCTCGTGAAGGGGGACGTCCGCGACCAAGGGGCCCTCGGCCAGGCGATGCGTGGCGTCGATGCCGTCATCCATCTGGCGGCACTCGTCGGAGAAGATGCGTGTTCGCTCGACGAGCGGGTGACGGTCGAGGTCAACCGCGACGCTGCGATAACGGCAATGCGTCTCGCAGAGGATGCCGGTGTCGAACGATTCACGTTCGTCAGCACGTGCAGCAATTACGGGGTTTCGGATCCCCAGAGCTTGGCGGATGAAGATTCACCGTTGAACCCGCTTTCGCTGTATGCGAAAACGAAGGTCGACGTGGAGCGAGAAGTGCTGCAGCATGGCGGACATACGAGCTGTACCGTCCTGAGGCTTGGCACCATCTGCGGACTGTCGGCTCGCATGCGGTTTGACTTGCTCGTGAGCGAGATGGCACGCGCTGGAGCGCTGGGTCTTCCGATTAAGATTTACAAGCCTGAAGCGTGGCGTCCGTACTTGCACGTGGCAGATGTCGGACGCGTCATGGAATGCGTTATCGCAGCGCCGAAGCGACAGATTGCGGCGCGCGTGTTCAACGTCGTCGGCGAAAACTACCAAAAATTCGGACTCTTGCAACTCGTGCGCAAACATTATCCCGGCGCGGAAGTGAGCGTCGTCGCAGGATCTCCGGACAATCGCGATTATCGCGTCAGTGCGGCCCGTATCGAACGCGAGCTCGGCTTTACCTCCGCGCACACTGTGGAGCAGGCCTTCGTCGAAACGGCGGCTGCCGTGCGTGACGGCGTTTTCATCGATCCGTTGTGGGAAGGGCACAGCGCGATTCCGCTGGGCTCTCGCGCGAAGGTGGCGGTGTAAATATGACGGCAATTTCGGTTTTTGGCGTCGGGAAAGTCGGTCACACGCTAGCAGCATGTCTTGCGGCCGCGGGCAATCGCATCGTGGGCGTCGATCCCGTTCAATCGCTCGTTGACGCAATCAATGATGGAACGTTCCAAAGCGCAGAACCGGGCGTGGCGGAACGTCTTGCGCAAGCCGGCTCGGCAATGTTTCGCGCAACGTGTTCGCCGGAAGAGGCAGTGGCCGAAACGGACGTCACGTTGGTCATCGTCCCGACGCCCAGCAACACGCTGGGTGGGTTCTCGCTCCGCCACGTGCTGAACGCGGTTCGAACGGCCGGCGAAGGGATCCGGCGTAAGAGTACGCCGCATACAGTTGCCGTCGTGAGCACCGTTCTGCCTGGCGCGAGCAATCGCTACGTCATTCCGGCGCTTGAGGCCGCAAGCGGCAGAAAAGTCGGGCAGGGACTAGGATACTGCTATAATCCCTCGTTCATCGCTCTCGGCGAAGTCGTGAGGGGCTTCGAACATCCGGACTACGTGCTCATCGGTGAAGCCGAGCCGGCGTCCGGCGATATGCTCGCCACCGTGCACCAATCGATGCTGAAAAACGATACGCCGATTGCGCGCATGAGACCGATCGAAGCCGAGATTGCAAAGATCGCATCGAACACGCACGAGACGATGCGCGTGGCGTTCGCAAACATGCTGTTCGGCCTCTGCTCCGAAGTTCCCGATGCCGACGTCGACCGGATCACCGGCGCGTTGTCGTATCGCATGGGCAGCCGCTTCTTTAAGGGGGCCGTTCCGTACGGTGGTCCGTGTTGGCCGCGCGACAACCGAGCGTTGTCGGTATTCATGGATGCCGTTGGCGTTCCGAGCAATATGCCGCGAACGATCGACATGTGCAACGACGAGCACGCCCGCTATATTTTGCGAAAAGTCCTAGAACGAACCGATCGCGATGAGGTAGTCGGGCTTTTGGGGCTTGCGTACAAACCAGGGACGAATGTCGTCGAACGATCCTTCGCGCTCGATCTAGCCGGATGGCTTTCTTCGGAAGGACGGCAAGTCGTTGCGTGGGACCCGCTCGCGATGCCTGCCGCAAAGCTCTACCTCAACGGAGCCGCGACTTATGCGGTCTCCGCAGAAGAATGCTTGCGCGCGGCAAAGACCGCCGTGGTGATCAATCCGATGCGCGAACTGAAAGATATCGATTGGACCGCGGCATCGAACACGACCGTCATGGATCCGTGGCGTTGTTTGTCCATCGCGGCGCAAGCGAAGGTCGGTAAGTATGTCGCAATGGGGCGCGGCAACGGCGAGGCAATACGCCAGTGGCGCGCGGACGAACTCGGCGAGAACTTGAGGTTGCTGAACTCCTAGCAAACGCGCGCCGTAGCGGTGCGATTGTTAGACCGCGACCGCTGCTTCTTTCGAGTGCGCCACAACTTCAAGGGCGCTCAAAATCAGGATCGAGCGGCTTTGATTATCGTCGATGTTGCGGATGAGAACGTAACGCCCACTCGGGGGAAGCGGAATATAGACTTGCTCATCCGCCCCCCGGTGAATGTAGCGATCGTGCAAAATGTTCATCGCCTCGTCCACCACTGCGATAGAGACCGAACCGTCTTCGACCTGTAGAGAGGCGTGAACCCAGTACCACCAGTCATCGTGAAACGCTTCCCCTTGCGTCACGGGGAAAAGCGCTGCGAAGCCCCATTGCACGGGGGCCGTTTCTATCCACAGGCGATCCCCGGCGCGCTGGATCGACGATCCCCAGTCCGGCGAAGCGGCCACTTGCCAAAGATTCACGGCTCCAGATGCTTGCGAAGCTGCTTGAAGCGGACGTTCGGGGTGCAAGCTGTCGCGAATCGCGAGCAAGGATTCGCGAACGACATCGGCGCGCGAGCGTGCATCCGCAGGAAGACGCTCTGGAACCGAACGTGGTGCTCCCGGAACCGGCAAGGTGACGCGATAATAGCGGTCATCGATCCGGTGCCATGTGAAATCAGCAAGTCCCCAATCGGGTGGATTGACGTAGGGCAATCCTTGGTCCCACACGTAGAGACGGCCCTTCGCTCGCCGTTGAAAGCGGTACGAGTTCGTGTGCGTGATGTGATAGATGCTGCCGAGTGGCACGCAGTCCTCGACGACTCCCATCACGCTAACGCAAAGGCGGGAATCCAAATGGAGGCGGGCCTCGCGAACCGATTCATCCATGCCTCCGATGGCGAACATCGTTCCTGAATCGGTCAGGGAAAAGTCGCCGCAGGCGCGCGTGTATGGAGGCCTGTTGTACGGGAACTCGTCCCAGCTGTCGATTAGCACGATGTTTTCGGGACGTTCGAAATCTGCCGGCTCCATCGTCGCAAACGGTTGATCGCGTTTCACGTTGACGCGCAACGCTCGATAGAGGTGTGACGGCTCGAGTCCTCCCTCACGTATCCGTCGGCACGTGTCTTCGCCCCAAAAATCGTCGCCGCACGTCGTCATCGTGAAATCGGTGCCGCACGTCCGAAACCCGGCATTGAAGCCGAAATTGATCATGATTTGGAGATCTGGAGCAGTGCAGAGTTCGCGGTGCACTTCCGGTTCGATCACAATTGCGCGCAAAAACGGGAATCGTTCGAGAAGGCCCGGTGAAAGAAAGGGCTTGCCTTCGGGTGGATTCCACTCGACGAATGCGACTCGAAAATCGACGTTCGAGCCTTCGAACCGCGCGCGGTTATAGGCGATGACCGCGTAGAGATTCTCGGTCCAGTTGGGTTCGTATTCGTCGTTTCTCCCGAGAATGACGGCCTCGAGTGAAAACGGTTTGGGTCCCATTACGCCGGCCTCCGCGCCTGCATGTTGAGGTTCCAAAGGATGCCGCGTTCTTTTTCCATATGGGGGAAGTAGGCTTGCGAAAAATCGTCAACGTCGCAGTGCTCGACATCCTGCCATCGCCATAATTCGGCGTCGACAAAACCGGTATGAGCCAAGAGCTTTCGCAGCGACGGTTCGTCATAAGTGGTGCGGTGGTACTGGTACCCGCCGTGTCCATCACCGATCTTGCCGTAAAGAGTCCCCAAGAACCATTGTAACTCAAGGCCCGCAACATAGAGCCGGGAGATTACTTCGAAATTCGGTACGGAAAGACGAAGGATCCCACCCGGAGCGAGTACCCGGCGCCATTCCTTCAGCACAGCGACGACTTCTTCACGGTCGAAGTATTCGATGACCTGACATGCATAGATGAGTGCTGCGGAGCCATCCGAAAATTGCGGTAAGGTACGAATATCTCCCACGTGGTCGACATGTGGTGCCGGAACGCTGTCCACATGCACGAAGCCTGGGATGTATCGTTTCCCGCATCCGAGATGGAGCTTGACGTGCTGCGCCACGATCCTCGTCAGCGGTACCGGAAAACGTGTTCGGTCGGCTTTGATGCGTTCTGCATCAATTAGCCGTCGGCACGCACGACTTACCCGTCCGAAAAAGCTGCGTACTCACCGTTCTTGACTGCGGATTCGAAGCACCGTAAATACTCAGCATAATCTGCAACGCTATTTTGCCTCGTCGGCATGGCTTAGCGCCGGCAGCCGCGAGAGGCTCGGTGCGAGAGCTGGGAGTTGAATGATGTGGCCGGTCACCGTTCAGCCGTGCGCCGCGGCGTCTGTTTGTCCTGCCGCTCAACTGGCGCGGAATTTTGCCGATACTATAGGACGGAAATATGCCGTACGAATCCGGCAGCTGAGATGGCTGCAACTCTCGAACAGCCTATTAGGCTCGCGGTTGTTGAATTAGACCGTGAGTTCAGTCATGAGGTCCGAGCAACACTCGAAGTGCGCGACTTTTCGTTTACGGCCGAGTCGCAAATCGCCGCCCCGTGAGGTCTTCGGGCTACCAAACGAGTAGCGCCCACCGTGCCTGAAGGTCTTGCCTTTTCGCTGTTCGACGGCGCTTCACTGAATCAAGGTGAAGCCGGGGGCTTTGAATTGCTAACGCCGCCCGGTAACTTCCGGCCGGCAGCTGCCGCCAAAATCTTCGACGCTGCACCAGCCGACGGCAAGGTCGTCGGTGCCCGTGTCGTTCTAGATTTGGAGCTCGTATCGGGCAAGCTGGGTGCATTTCTCACCGATGGTGTCAACCGAATCACCGGCTCCGAGACGGTGGTAGAGAAGTTCGAGCGACAGCGCGTCGTCATTGACAGCGCTCCGCAGGGGAACGTGCTCCTTCTGCGCAGTTTGGATCAAGGACAAACCTGCGCGCGCATTTATGGGGTTAGCGCGAATCATCGGCGTCATTTTGATATTGGACCGATTTTCGAAGAAGTGTTGCCGCACATGCTTCGCGGCCCTAGCGAGCGCGCGATCGAGGCAATAGCGTCGGCGCTGACGCGAAAGCTTGGGCACAACGTCACTTCCGACATGATCGCGGGACTCGATGTCAGCGGAGTCGCTTTCCCAGTCCAATATCCGTCCTTCGAAACGATTTTTGACGACGAGTTCGGGCGTCTGGTCTTGGACGAAACATACCGGCTAACCGATTTGCTTCCGAAGCTTGACGTCGATAAGCTGGGCGAGTTCATGGGCGCTCTCGATCGCAATTTTTTTGCGCTGTACTTTCGCGAGACGACGACGCGCGTCTACCACACGCTGCAAATGCTCAAAGAAGTGGGCGTTACAGGTGGTATGGTGCTGGAGATCGGCACGTTGATGGGTAACTTCTCGTCGACGCTTCAGCGCCAGGGCTATCACGTGACGGCCGTCGACCGTTATAAATCGTACGAGGGCGCGATGGACGCGTACCTCGACCGTATGCGGTCGCTCGGCGTCAACGTTCAGGCCATGACGCGCGAAGACGAAGCGGGGCGCATCGAGGCGCTCGGGCAGTACGACGTCGTTCTGTGTATGGCAGTCATCGAACACATCCCGCCGCCCGCGCGGCAGTTCATGGAAATGTTGAAGTCGCACGTGAAACCAGGTGGCATCCTGCTCCTAGACACTCCAAACATCGTTCGGTGGTGGAATCGTAAGCGGCTGGCGGAGGGGCGCACGATTCATCAGGATTTGAAAGCCCAGTACCATACCGACCCGCCGTGGGAAGGGCACCATCGAGAATACACGCCGGACGAGATGGTGTGGATGATGCGCGAGCTCGGATGCGAAGATGTTCGGCTACGGATGTTCGACTACAACTTGCTGCAATACGAGGCGCTGGAATCGAATCTGCTTCCGGAACTCGTTTTGTCGACGATGGATCCTTCTCAGGCCGATACCATCATGGTCGCCGGCCGCATCCCGGAGAATCACTAGCGTGCCGTTCTATCTCATCCACCAGGCCGGGAAGGTCGCGTCGCAGACGCTGTCGTGGACGATTACGATGGCGGACCGCTCCGCGAGAGTCGAACGGCATCATTATTTGGAGGCGTCTAACCTCGACGAAGTCGATCGCCTTTGCGACGTCGCGAAGTTAAGCTCGCAAGTGCAATCGCTGAGAAAGCAAACAAACGAAGCTAGAGCGGCGATGCTGGCACTTGCAAACCAAGAGCCAACGAACGTTTGGGTGCTCACCGGTTTTCGGGATCCGTTGGATCTAGCAATATCGGCATTTTTCCAAAATCTTTCGTACTATAGCCGGGACTACGTTTCTCCGGAGCCGGGCGAAAGTTACGATCAGCAGCGATTTGACGCGCAAGTGGATCGCGTCATCGAATCCTTTCGGTCACACTTCGACGAGCACCTCAACCGCGTGCGCACCGGAACAGACGTTGCGAACGTCCGCGAGCTCGACTTACGGCGAAAACTGCAAGACATCGGCGTGTGGTTTGAAAGAGAGTTCAAGACCGTGCACGGTATCGACGTGTACGGACTCGACATCGGCTCGCGATCGTTCATCCACTTCGAGGAACGCGGAGTCAACTTTGTCCTCTATAGAATGGAAACGTTTGCTGCGCGTGCCGGAGACGTCATTGCTGAGCTGCCGATTCCTAAAGGTTCACCGGTTGTTAGTGACAATGTGTCGGCGGCGAAGGATTATGCAATACTCTATCAGCGCTTCCGCGAGAGGTTCGCACCCACCGATGAAATGGTGGAATACTATTATGAGTCGCCGTTTTACCGTCATTTTTATCGCGAATCGCAGCCGCTCTACCGAATCGGGGCTTCGGCGGCATCCTAATCCAGCCGTGGATTGATCCACGTTTGGATACCGTCCTGGAAATAGATCTTACCGACGGGCGTTTCTACGGTTGCGCCGCAGGCGTAGTCGCGCAAACATACCCAGCGATTGGCTGTTAGCATCTCGCGCAAATTGGCCTCGATGTCCGCGCCGTGCGTTCCGATGTGTAACCGTTTCGCACGTTTGTTGAGCTCTTCGATGCCGCCGTACAGTACGATGAATTCTTCACCCTGAACGTCCAGATCGACGAGATCGATCTTGTCATAGGTTCTGAAAAGCTTCGCTGCGGCAAATTGAGGGACTTTGATCGCGCCTTGCCCCCAAGGGTAGACAAAGAGATTTCGCCCGTAATATCCGCCCGGTATGACGTTCGCGGGCTGCCAATCGGGCGGTGCCTTCGCCTGACCGTACCACTCTTTCGGATGGTCGGCCGTGCTCTCGACGTGCTTCTTGACTTGGAAAAGCACGTCACCCGCGTCTTCGCTGATCGTACCTGGATACACGTCGACGATTTCACGCGGAATGTCGTTGTCTTCGAGAAAGGCAGTCATGAAATCGAGATGCAAGGGCTCCGCTTCGACTAAACCCAACTTGACATCGGTGATGCCACACAGACGCGCAGCGAGCGCACCGCGGATCGCCCAGCGTCCGAAACCCGCACCCAACTCGAGCATCGTAAATCGGTCTTTCGCCAAGACGACAGCATCGAGAAGGTCGACCCACTCGTAGTACTCTTCGTCGAACTCGGGCCACTCAGTGTCGATCTCTTCTGACGTTCTGTGTTGAGAGAGTTCGTCGTGAAAGATGGATTCGCGTATTTTGCAACCGATGAAGTCCACGATGAAGTTCGTTGGAACTCGGCCTTTGAACCGCGTGAACCGATCGAAGACTGGCTCTCTCTTTGGTATTTCGACAGAGCTCATGATGCAGCAGCAGTCCTGGCGGGAGACGCTTTGAGTAGCGGTTGCAGCTCTTCTCGCATAATCTTCGCTATCATAGGATACGCAATCATTCGCGGATGCCCGATATCGAAGAAGTGCTTGCGAAAGTCCTCAAGCGTGCTGGAATCCAGCGCGGCGAAGAGATCGATGAGGGGCGTCCCACTGCTTTGCGCAACGGCGCGAACGATGGCGTTACGTTGGCATATATAGGCGAAATAGGCAGTTTGGAGCTGAACGGAGTACGGAGCCGCGCCCCAGAAGGCAAAGTGCGTTTCGTCTTCAAGCGTTTGGCGGAACGTTGACGTCAAATCAGCTGATGCGATCTGCGCATTGAGAGAGGTTGGCTGTGTAGCCAGCACCGCATTCGGGATCTCGCCGAGCGCGTTTTCGAGGTCTCCCTGCATATAGCGATTATCGGGAAAGTGATGCCAGCCAGGTAAGATGACGTTTAACTCGACGCGCCTCTTGCGATTGAACGCGACGGCGCGCTTGAGAATCTCCGCGAAGCTCGTGCCTTCGACGCCACCGTTCAGGAAGAGATAGGCCGGCGAGTCGTCGTTCATCTGTTCCGGCCAGCCTCTGCCGGGCATCGAAAATACAACCGAATCGCCCCAGATGACGACGATCGGTTGACCTTCTTCCGGCTCTGCTCCGCGAAGACCGAACGAGTTGGTCTCGAAAAGAAATTCACCCTTCTCGTTGACGAAGGCCTGATCAGGAATGAGCGTCATCGTTGAACGATTGAGATAAAAGCCTTGCTCGTAAGCCCCGTTCGACGTGCTCGGGATGACGTGAATCGTCTTCACGCCGCTTCCTTGCAGACGAGAACGTCGCCGAGCGCGAGACAGTCGATTCCCGATGCCTGGAACGTCTTTAAGGCATCGGACGGACTCGATACCATCGGCTCTCCGCGCAGATTGAACGACGTGTTCAGCAATACCGGGACGCCGGTCAAGCGCTCGAATTCGTCGATGACTGCGTAGAGATAAGGATTCTGCTCGGCGGAAACGGTTTGTACGCGGCTGGTCCCGTCGACGTGGACGACGGCTGCCGTTTCATTCGGCCGCAGTGCCTTGTGCGTGTAGAGCATGTGCGGGCTGGCGCGCATCCCAAGCGTCTCAAAGTAATCCGCGTAGCTTTCTTCCTTGACGACGGGCGCAAATGGGCGAAATTCTTCGCGAAACTTGATCTTCGCGTTGACGTGATCTTTCATGCTCGCGGCGCGAGGGTCGGCCAAGATCGAGCGCGCTCCCAATGCGCGCGGCCCCCATTCGTCGCGTCCGCTGACAATCGCGACGACCTTCCCCTTCGCGAGAAGCTGCGCGACGTCGCGCGCGACATTCACGCTCTCGGTGAACGGAATCTTATTTATGGTTAGGGTTGCCTTTGCGACGGCCGTAGGATATGAAACACCGAGATAGGGCGAGAATGCGAAGCGCTTCGTTTCGCGTCCCTCGTTTCCGGTGACGACGGCGGCCAACGCCGATCCAAGCGCGCCGCCCGCATCGCCGGCTGCCGGATGAATATGCGAGCGTATGCCGAGGCTGCGGATGAGCTCGGCGTTCGCGGTGCAATTCAGCGCGACGCCGCCGGCGAAGCAGAAGTCTTGCGTGTTGAACTCGCGCATCAGCGGCGCGATCATCGTGGCGAGCGCGGTCTCCAGAACGGACTGCACGGAAGCAGCGAGGTCCATGTATTCCTGACGCATCGGGTCGTCTTTGTGGCGGGGTGGAATCCCAAGATGCTCGACGAGCCGCTTCGTGTAGTGACGGTCGGTCCCGTAGAACGCGAAGTAGCGCTGATCCGTGCTGAACGAACCGTCGTCGCGCAGCCGCACGATCGGACCTAGGATCTTGTCGCGATAACGAGGCTCACCGTACGGCGCGAGGCCCATCACTTTATATTCGCCTTCGTTGACCTCGAAACCGAGGTAGTCGGTGAAGACGGAATACAACAGACCGAGTGAATGCGGGAAGCGAATCGAGCGAATCTTACGCAGCCGGTTTCCTTCGCCGAAATGCACGGCGACCGTGTCGTACTCGCCAACGCCGTCGAGTGTCACTACCACCGCGCGCTCGAAGGGTGAGGTGAAGAACGCTGACGCGGCGTGCGACGCGTGATGGTCGCCGAGTATCACCTTGCCTTGGTAGCCGAGATGCTTTCGGATTTGGTCGGCGATCGGTAACTTAAAGCGGTGGAAGTATGGAATGTCTTCGAAAAACATCCGCCGCGAGCGCGGCCAACCGTCGAGTACCTGATCCCATAGCCGGCGCAGCTTTGTTTGCGGATCTTCGTAGAACACGATTGCGTCGAGGTCGTTGATTCGTATGCCGGCAGATTCCAGCGCGCGTCCGATCGCGAGCGTTGGAAAGCGCGCGTCGTGCTTCACGCGGCTCAAGCGCTCTTCTTGGATGGCAAAGAGAATCGCATCATCGTCGACGAGCGCGGCAGCGGCGTCGTGATAGTAGCAGGAAATCCCCAGCGCGCGCATGCGCTAGTCGTCCTCCACGATCCAGCCATCCCGGCGTGGCAGCATGCGGCGCACGAGCGCAAGCGGCGCAAGCAGCCAAAAGATGATCTCCAAACGTCCGCGATGCGGCGCGATGCGTTCGGTGCGAATGCTATGCCAAGGGATAGGTAAGGATCTTTTCATCGCTGCGTTCGGGGATGTCGAGCGTTGCGAGCTCGCGCTCGTAGAAGAGGAACAGCAGCCGCTCGAGATACGGCGCGAAGGCTACGCTAAGGATGGCAATGCCAATGGCGACGCCGAGTGGCGCGAGGGCCCACATATCCTGGTTTTCGGCATGCACGAGGCCCGGATTCAGCCCCCGGCGAGGTGTCTCGGAATGGCGGCGACGTTGGCCAGTGGCAGGCGGAGCAGCTGATCCGCGGACAGACGGACCGGTTGAGCGGCCTGGATGAGGCACAGCACGCGACCGGTGGATTCGAGGTATTCCAGCGCCGCCCGTAGTGATTCGTCGCCGCGGCTGCGGAAATTCTCGCCCAGAACTTCGAGGACCACGATCATGTCGCGATGGCGCTCGATGAAGGCATGGCCACCGGCGATGACCATGGGTTCCGCGGCCTCGACGTCCATATGAAGGAGGCGCACGGGGGGCTCTCGCCCCTCGAAGGCGGCATCGAGCGTCGTCGCGGGGACGGTGATGGCCTCGAAAGCCTCGTCCCGCAGTCCCTCGATGCCAACAATCGAGCCGCTCCCCAAGCGGCGCGCCGGTTTCCCGAAGGTCACCTCACCTTCGCGGTCGGCCATGGCGGCGTGACGGATCGTGCACCGGTCCCGGACATTGTTGAACTCTGCCGAGTCTTGCAAGAGGTCGACGAGATCGGGATTCGCCTCGAAAGCGAAAACGTGGCCGCCCTCTCCGACCCGCATCGCAAAGTGGATTGTGTAGAATCCGATATTCGCGCCGACGTCGACGGCGATGTCGCCTTGGCGCAACGTGCCGATCAGCCAGGGATTGAGTTCCGGCTCGTAGTCGCCGTTCAGCGCGAGCGGGATCCCGACCGAGAGGTCGCGCGTATCGAAGAAGAGCTCCGCGCCGTACTTGGTGCGCGTAATCGCGCGGTTGCCCCCTAAGTAGACGGTCGTCGGCCGCGCAAACGTTTCGTTCACCTATATAAGGCTTCGGCGCTGGGGCCTCCATGGTATAATCCGACGGTTGCCGTGTCCCTCGACTACGCGCCTACGGCGCTACGCTCGGGATGACAAGGCCAGCCCTCATCTCGCCGAGCAGGATGCCCGGCGTTTATGGTCCCTGAGCAGCGGGTCGACATGAGGTCGCGCGCCCGTCCCGGACCAGAAAGGACCCATGGACACCACCATCGAGGCAGCCGAGCAGGCGCTTCCTGCCGGCGACGGCGCGAGCAACCAAGTCATCACGATGCGGGAGTTGCTTGAAGCAGGCGTTCACTTCGGCCATCAGACGCGCCGCTGGAACCCCAAGATGAAGCCGTACATCTTTCAAGAGCGCAACGGCATCTACATCATCGACCTCTCGAAGACGATCGTGCGCGTGCGCGAAGTGTATGAGATCGTCAAGCAGATGGCGCGAGCCAACAAAGTCGTGCTGTTCGTCGGTACGAAGAAGCAAGCGCAGGACGCGATCAAAGAAGAGGCCGAGCGCTGCGGCACGTTTTTCGTCAATCAGCGCTGGCTCGGCGGAACGCTCACGAACTTCGCGACGATTCAGAAGCGCATCTCGCGCTTGCGCGAGCTCGAGGGAATGCGTCAGCAAGGGACCTTCGATCTGCTTCCCAAGAAAGAAGTCGCGAAGCTTTCGGACGAGCTGGAGAAGCTCGAGCGTTTCTTGGGCGGCATCAAAGACATGCATCGCCTTCCGGACGCGCTCTTCGTCGTCGATCCGAAGAAAGAACGAATCGCGGTTCTCGAGGCCCGCAAGCTGAAGATTCCGATCATCGCCGTCGTGGACACGAACTGCGATCCTGATGAAGTCGACTATCTCATTCCGGGCAACGACGACGCGATTCGCGCCGTGAAGCTCATGGTCTCGAAGATCGCCGACGCGGTCATTGCCGGTCACACCGAAGCGGAGAGCTCGTATGACGAAACGTCGTACGATCGTCAATATTCGGACGCGGCCGCACCCGGGGAGGCTCTTTCCTGAGGATGGAAACCGCCACGTATAAACCCACGACCGATGAAATCAAACGCCTGCGCGAGGATACCAGCGCCGGCATGATCGACTGCCGCAACGCGCTTGTGAAATGCGGCGGCGATTACGAATCTGCAAAGCGTCAGCTCATCGAGCAAGGCATCGCGCGCGCCGAGAAAAAGGCGGAACGCGTTGCCAACGAAGGCACCGTCGCGAGCTACATTCACGCCGGCGGGAAAATCGGCGTGCTCGTCGAGATCAACTGCGAAACGGACTTTGTCGCGCGCAACGAACGTTTCGTCGAGCTCGGCCGAGACGTTGCGATGCACATCGCAGCCATGCGGCCTGCCTATCTCGATCGCGACAGTGTTCCGGAATCCATTATCGACGAGCAGAAGGCGGAATTTGCCAAGTCCGTCCCACCGGGGAAGCCTCCGGGGGTCGCGGAAAAGATCGTCGAGGGAAAGCTTGGCAAGTGGTTCGAGGAGCACTGTCTGCTCGATCAGCAGTTCGTAAAGAACGACGAGGTAACCGTCGGCGAGCTCGTCTCCGGCGTCTCGGGAGTTCTGGGCGAGAAAATCCGCGTCCGGCGCTTCGTCCGGTACGCGCTCGGCGAAGAGTAGGGAGCCTCTGAAGAACTCCATGTAC
>JBOHTT010000114.1:0-26123 GCA_050733775.1 Vulcanimicrobiaceae bacterium | reverse complement strand
GATGATGCCGTATCCGGGACGGCGGCCGTACGGTCCCGTTTGTCCGTAGCCGCTGATGCGAATCATCACGAGCCCCGGATTGATCGCGGAAAGCGCGTCGTAGCCGAGGCCCCACTTCTCGAGTCCGCCAGGGCGAAAATTTTCGACAACGACGTCGCAGCGCTCGACGAGGCGCCGGACGGCATCTTGGCCGCGCGGCGTTCGCAAATCCAGCGCGATCAGCGACTTGTTGCGGAAGATGCTCGCGGCGTAGAGCGATTTCTCGTGAAAGCGCTTGCCCATCGAGCGCACCGGGTCGCCCTCGGGCGGTTCGATATTGATGACGTCGGCGCCGAAATCGGCGAGCAGCCGCCCGCAAAACGGACCGGCGACCGTCGATCCCATCTCGAGCACGCGAATACCGGACAGTGGCCCCATCCTGCGAGTATCCGGCCGGGCGGTCTAGGAAGTCAATCCTAAGGAACGAACCACTTTGATAGGCAATACCTATCATGCGGCTACAGCAGATGAAGTACCTCGACGCCGTCGTGCGCCACCGTTCGTTCCGTCGGGCGGCCGACGAGCTGCAGCTTTCGGAACCGTCGCTCAGCCAGCAGATTCGCAAGCTCGAAGAAGAACTCGACGCAAAGATCCTGGAGCGGCATCGCCGCGGCGTTCGTCTGACCGATTTCGGCAGCGCGATCATCCAGGCGGCGCGGGCGATGCTTGCAGACGAAGAGCGCATCCGGCAAGCCGCCGACGCGCATCGCGGTTTGCGCACGGGCCGACTCCGGTTCGGGACCGTCAACGCCGGCAGCAATACGCTTCTCCCCGAGGTGCTCCCTCAGTACAGCAAACGCTATCCCGGCATCGAGGTGCGGGTGACGGAAACCGGTTCGCTCGACATCGCGCGCGACGTCCTGCGTGGAGATTTGGATTTAGGCTTGATCGTGCGCGTGCCCGAGATCGCGCCGCTGGAAGATGGGCTGTTCGCTGAGGACCTCTTGCGTAGCAAGCTCGTCGTGTGCGCTCCGGCGCAGCACACTCTGGGAAAACGGCGGCGGCTGACGAGCAGCGACGTATTCAAGGAGCCGCTTATTCTCTTCCGCTCCGGGTATCTAATGCACGAGATCCTTCGCAGGCTTCTCGGCGAGCGCACGGGCAACGTGGTGTATTACACCGACAACACAGAATCCGCGAAACGCATGGTTGCGGCGGGCGTCGGCATGACGATGTTGCCCGAATTCAGCATCGTCGACGATTCGTATCGCCGCGAAGGTAAGATCACGTACATTCCACTCGAGACCGATTTTCCGGCACTGCGGCTCGCGCTCGTCTATCGCGCCGGCGACTACCTCACGCGCGCAGCCGAAGCGTTCCGCCAAATGCTGCGCGATGCCGCAGCGACGCGTACGCGGTGAAACGCTTCTTTGCCCCGGTCTGGGTGCGCATCGCATTTGCTGCCGCCATCCTCCTGGTAGCGGCGGTCGTCGCCGCGCCGTTCCTCATTCCCGTGAACACGTACCGTCCGCTGATCGTCGCCGCGATCGAGAACGCAACCGGACGCCAAGTGCAAATTGACGCGCTCCGGCTGCGCATAACTCCGCGCGTGCGAATCACGCTCGAAAACGTTCGCGTGCGCAATCCTAGCGGCTTTCCTGCAGGCGACGCGTTCGTCGCGAAGACGATCGATCTCGGCATCAAACCGCAAGCGCTGCTCTCGCGGCATCTTATCGTCACCTATCTCGCGCCGAGCGGCGTGGAGCTCAACGTCGTTCGAAACGAGAAAGGCGCGACGAATCTCGCGCTCGCGCCGCGTGGCGGCGGCTCGCCTGCGCAAGGGGTGCTCACCATCGAGAGCATCGGACGCGTGCGCGTGAGCGACGCGAAAATCTCGTTCTCGAGCGTCCCCGTCGGAACGCAGCCGTCCTACGCGATCGCGGGAGTGAACGGGACGATCGCGGCGATTTCTCCGCAAAGTAAGGATTGGTTCAAAACGCTCGAGGTCGACGCGGATCTCAAGGGTGCACAATTGACGTCGTCGCTGCTCGCAAAAGCGCTCGACTTTCAAAGCGGCGATTTTACCTTTCGCAGCGGCCACGCGCAAGGCAAATTTGCGTCAACGATCGGGAATTTGAAGCTTGGTGGGAACGTCTCGTTCACGCACCTCGAGCCGTTGCAGATCGTCTTCGCGCTCAGCTCGCCGAAAGTCGACTTGGACGCGCTGCCGAGTCTCCTGCGCACGGGTGCACCGCAAACCGCCGGTGCGCGCAAGCTGCTGCTCGCGCGAGGCACGCTCAAAGCCGGCGAGATCTCGTTCCAATCGCTTGCGGCCACAAACCTGAGCGGACGGCTGAACGTCTATACGACCGCCGTCGAAATGCTGAACTGCACGTTCGACGCGTACGACGGGACGGTACACGGCGACGCGACCATCGACGAGGTGCACGGCGGCGATCCGACGACCGCGTCCGTGCAGGTGCACGGAATGAACGTCGCGCGCGTGGTCTCCGCCGTCGCGCATCGGGAGGGTGGCGTCAGCGGAACGCTAGACGGCACTATGAAGCTACACACCCAGCTGACGCGCGATCCGGTGCAGACGCTTTTCGGCAACGGTACGTTCGCGATCCGCAACGGAACGCTCCCGAGTCAGCAGCTGCGAAACTTCAGCTATCTCGGCGGCGACCTGCGCATTGCGAACGAGCGCGGGTATAGCAATCACATCACGCTGCTCGCGACGGGACTACGTGCCGGCGGCAGCGGCAGCTTCGGTTTCAACCAAACGATCGGCTATTCCGGAACCGCGCAAGTCAACGCGTCGGCGCAGCTCGAGAAAACGGCATCGGCGGAAACCGTCGCACTGCAGCAGGCCGTCGCGCAAGCGCTTCAGCGAAATCTCGGCACGTCGACGTTCACCGTGCCGTACACGCTGCGCGGAACGCTGTCGAATCCTCAGTTCGCAATGAGCGGAACTCCCAGACCGTCCAACGTCTCGACGCAACGAACGACCAAAACGCTCCCGACGCTGCAGTCGTTGCAACAGCTTTTTCTCGGCGGCAGCAAGTGATTAGACGGCGATCAACTCCCGCGGAATGGTGCTCAAGGTTCGGCAGCCTGAATCCGTGACGATCGCCGTCTCGCTGCCGCCGACCGTATAGACGCCGTACTCGCGCAGCGCCATCGGCAAATGGAAAACCATTCCAGGCCGCAACGTTTCCCGCTCGCCGGTGAAAAGGCTCGCGACCATCCATTCGCCCCAATCCGGCGCGAAGGAGATGCCGAGACTATAGCCCGTGCGCTTACGATAACGCTCGGTCATGCCGTGACGATCGATGATCGCTTGCGCCGCGTCGTGCACCGCTTCGAACGTCACGCCCGGACGCATCGTCGCGAGCCCCGCATCCAGCGCTTCGCGGCACACCGCCATCATGTCGCTCGCCGCTTGCGGCGGCTTCCCGACCCACGCGGTGCGTAGCAGCGCAGCATGATAACGATTGTGCGCCGAGGCCATCTCTAAAAAAATCGGATCGCCCTGTTCGATCGTGCGGCGGCGCCAGGTTGCATGCGGGATTCCGGAGCGCGGCCCGGACGACACCAGCGGCTCCATGCCGAGATACTCCGAGCCCGCGGCGATCGACGCCGACATCATCGCCGCGACGATCGTGTTTTCCGTCGCACCTGTGCGAATCGCAGCAAGGCCGGCTTGCATTCCCGCATCCACGTATTTCGCGGCGATTTCAATCGCGGCAAGCTCGCTCGGCGATTTCACGCGCCGCAACGCTTCGATGACGCCCGAGCCGTCTTGGATCTTGCCGAGACGCTCGGCAAGCCGTTCGTAAAACGAAATCGGCAAGAACCAGCCGCGCTTTTCGATCGCTACGCGCTTACCTTTGAGACCCAGCTTGTCGAGCTGCTCGACGAGCACCTCATCCGGCTGCGCGTTATCCGGATAGAGCTCGACGTTCGTCACGAAACTGTTGCGCTGAAAGTTCTGCAGCTCCAGCTGCCGCAGTAAAAAGACGGGGTCACCATCGAGCTGGACGATCATGCACTGGAACGTGTAGTATCCCGGCGTTTGCTGTCCGGAAAGATAAAAGATGTTTTCCGGCCCCGTAACGACGAGCGCGTCGAATCCGCGCTCTCCCATCGATACGCGAGTACGCGCGATGCGCGCGTCGTACTCGGCGCGCTCGAACGCGGACTCGATCATACCGCTTTCTCCCAAATCAGCTGTGCGCGCTGCGCGTTGAACTCGACGCCGAGGCCGGGCGCGCGCCCGATCTCGACCATCCCGTTGCGATATGCCAATCCGTGCGCGGGATCGTCGAGCAAACCATCCGCTCCGTAGAGCTCCGCGCGCGGCGCATCGAGTGCCATCGCGCAATGTAACGCTGCCGCCGTCGCGACGGTTCCTTCATTCATCTGACCGATCATCACCGGAATCTGCGCTTCGGCGAGGAGGCGCGCCCCCGCCATCACGGGCTCGATCCCGCCCAGCTTTGCGAGCTTGAGATGGGCCAGCACCGGTAAATGCCGTTTCGCCAGCTCGCGCACGTCGTGCAGCGTCGCCAAGCTTTCGTCGAGCATGATCGGCACCGGCGACGAATTTGCGAGCCGCACGAGCGCGTCCCAATCGCCGGCGGCAATCGGCTGCTCGACGTAGGCCAGCGTAAAAGGCTGCATTTGCGAGATGCGTTCCATCGCTTGCGCTTCGGTCCAACGGCCGTTCGCGTCGATCGACAGCGTCACGGCATCGCCGAACGCGTCGCGCACGAGCTGCAAGCGGCGCACGTCGCGTCCGAAGCTTTCCACGCCGACCCGCAGCTTGAGATCGGTGAAGCCGCGGTCGACGTATTCGCGCGCCATGGCCAGCATTGTATCGTCGTCGCTCCAAAACAGCGTTTGATTGGTGAGGTAACTGCCCTTGAAACTTCCGCCGAGATGCTCGCACAGCGGAACTCCTTCGCGACGGCTAAGGCCGTCGAAGACGAGCGTGTCGACGAGCGCGCGCGTCGTCGGCGAGAGCTTGCCGGCGGTCGCCAGCGCGTTTCGCACGTCGTGAAAACTGCCGCTCCACGGAAAATCGCGGACGTGCTCGTCGACTTCGCGGCGAACGACGGCTTCCGGAATGCCGGTTAGATACTCCACGTTCGTGCGCACGGCTCCGCAAGCCAACCGATTGCCGACCTCTTCCAAGACGAGATACAGCTCGCGCAGCGACGGCACGTCGCCGGACGTTGCGGTGTGCAGTCGCAGCTGCGCGCGATAGTGCAGCTCGCTCGAGAATAGCTTGACGCGTCTCAATGCAATATCGTTTGCACGAACTTCTGGGCTCGAGGATGGACCTCGCCGCCGAAGAATTTCTCCGGTGAAGCGCGCTCGATGATGCGTCCACCGTCCATGAAAATAATCTCGTCAGCAGCGCGACGTGCGAAGTTCATCTCGTGCGTGACGACGATGCTCGTCATCCCTTCGTTGCTCAGCTCGAGGATCACGTCGAGCACTTCTTTGATCATCTCCGGATCGAGCGCCGACGTCGGCTCGTCGTAGAGCATCAATTTCGGGTTCATCGCGAGGGCGCGCGCAATTGCGACGCGTTGCTGCTGCCCGCCGGAAAGCTCGTCGGGAAAAGCATCGGCCTTGTCCGGGATGTGGACTTTGCTTAAGAGCGCGTGCGCACGCTCGCGCGCTTCCGCTTGCGGTAGTTTGCGGACTTGGACCGGCGCCAGCATGATGTTCTCGAGCGCGGTGAGATGCGGAAAGAGCTCGAAGTTCTGAAACACCATCCCGATCTCCATGCGCACGAGATGACCTTGGGCATGTAAGCTGGAGATGTCCCGGCCTTCGAACGCGATGGAGCCGCCGTCGATGCCCTCGAGCAGGTTGATGCAGCGCAGCAGCGTCGACTTGCCGGAACCGGACGGCCCGATGATCACCGTTGTCTTGGTCGACGGCAGCTCGAACGTCACGTCCGCGAGCACCTCGAGCGCGCCGTACGATTTTCGCAAGCTCTGAATGAAGAGCAGCGGCGTAGAGCCGTTCATCGAATCGCCGCCTGCGTGCCGAGCAACCGCTGTGCGAGCGAAGGAGGCGGAGTCGTTGCGCGGCGTCCGCGACGATTAGCCCACCGCTCGATCCGCACTTGCACGGCCATGAAGAGCGTGGTGAGCAGCAAGTAGTAGATGCCGGCTGCGCCGAGCGCTTGCAGATAGCGGAAATTCGCGCTGGCGGTTTGGTTTGCGACGAGCAGCAAATCTTGCACCGCGATGACGGAGACCAGCGCGCTCAGCTTGAGCATGCCGATGAATTGATTGCCGATTGGTGGGATGATGATCCGAAACGCTTGCGGCAGCACGACGTGCCGCATCACTTGCCATTCCGTCATGCCCAGCGCGCGCGCCGCGGTCCGTTGACCGCGGCCGATGGCTTGGATGCCGGAGCGCATGATCTCCGCCATGTATGCGCCTTCGTTCAAGCCGAGTGCGAGTACGGCACTCGTGAAGCCGGAAAGTAAGATGCCGAACACCGGCAATACGTTGAAGACGAAAATCAGCTGGAAGAGCACGGGCGTGCCGCGGAACAGCCAAAGATAGACGAATGCGAACGAACGCATCGCGCCGTGCCGCGAGCCTTGCGCGAGCGCCAGGGCGAGCCCAACCGCGATCCCGATCGAGAGCGAGACGACGGTGATAAGCAACGTCATCCCGGCGCCACGCAAGAACTGCGCGGACACCAAGTACTGGAGGAAGTAGTTTATTTGAAGATGTTCCCGCTCGCCGGCAGGTTGTATTTCTTGAGCAATCGATCGTAGGTGCCGTCCTTGACGACGACCGCAATCGCTCGCTCGATGGCCGCTTTGGTTTCGGCGTCGCCTTTACGAACGGCCATTCCGATCTGCGTCTTGGTCTCGAACTGGGGCCCCGCAATTTGGAATGCGTCGGGACGCTCGTTGACTGCCTTCGTCGCGCCGGGTGTTGAATCGTAGTAGACGTCGGCACGTCCCGAGCTGACCGCAAGCGCCGAATCTTGCGCCGTCGGAAGCGTCATGATGTTGATGGCGGCCTTACCGTCCGTCGTACATTTCTGCGAATCTTCGGTTGCGTACGTCTGCTCGATGCCTCCGAGCGTGACGGCTGCCGTTTTGCCGCACAGATCCATGCCGCGCGCCGAGATGTTTTTTGGATTGCCCTTGCGCACGACCAGCTCGTTACCGATGCGCATGTACGGAACGAAATCGACTTGCTCGGCACGTTTTGCGTTGATGTACATCGCCGAGTTGATGATGTCGATGCGCTTCCCTTGCAGTGCCGGGATCAAGCCGTTGAAATCCATGTTGAGCGGGCTGGGCGTCAAGCCCATTGCTTTGGCGACCGCCGCGCCGAAGTCGATATCGAAACCCGTCAGCTGACCGTTGTCCTGAAATTCGAACGGCGCGAACGTTGCCGCGACGCCGTACGTTAGCTTGCCGGGCGAGACCAGATTCTTGGGCGGCGCAGCCATTTGCGCCAAGGACGGAAGACCAACCGAGAAGGCGAGCAGCAAAGCGCCGAACGCCGCGATGGCTTTGACACGCTTCATACCCGCGAATACGACAAGCTGCGCGGCTCCGCCCGCACGACGGGAACGCCTTCCGCCTACCGCTAAACTAGCGCCCTTCCCACAGGAGACTTTCTATGAAAAGCGCCTATCATGCCGTGCCGATACCGGGCACGACGCCGAAGCCTCGCCAGAAGCGCATCACGATGATGATCGACTGGGGCATCGGGTTTACCGAGCAGACCGACATCCTGGAGATGGGCGGCGAGTACTGCGATCTTGCAAAAATCGCCGTCGGGCAAGCCGCGCTCCTCAGCGAAACGAGCTTGCGCAAGAAGCTGAACATTTACGCGAATCACAACGTCGATCCGTTTCCCGGCGGCATGCTGCTCGAGTACGCATTCTTTCACGGCGCGCAAGATGCGTACCTGAAGGCCACGCGCGACGCCGGCTTCCCACTCATCGAGGTGTCCGACAATTCGATTCGCTTCGAAGGCCGGCAAAAGTACGATCTCATCAAGCGCTGCATCGGCGATTTCGGTTTGCGCGTGCTCGGCGAAGTCGGCCGCAAATACGAAAAGTCGGATCCGAAAGCAATGATCGACGACGCGAGAGCGTGTCTCGAAGCCGGTAGTTGGAAGCTCTTCGTGGAGGCGGCCGAATTCTTCGAGAACGGACGCTTTCAGACGGAGCTCGTCAAGCGGCTTGGCGCCGAGATTCCCGTCGACGCAATGATCTTCGAGCTGCCTGGACCGCACATCAAAGGCATCCATCACTTTGACATGCACAGCATGATCCCGGCGCTCCTCGATGCGTTCGGACCGGACGTCAACATCGCTAACGTTCCGCCCAACATGCTCTTGATCTGCGAGATGCAGCGTCAGGGAATCGGCGTCAGCATGAAAGTCGATGCGCGTCAACCGGTGGGAGCGCACTAAGCCATGAAACGAGGGGAATTCGTCGCAGGCTTTTCGGTCGCTACCGGAACGCTGGCCATCGGCCGCGCGGCTGCGGCCGCGCCGGCTGCACCGTGGGAAGTCAACGTCGTCGCGGCCGAGAGTTTTTATCACGCGGCGCTCTACTACGCAATCGACAACAAGCTCTTCGAGAACAACGGCATCAAGATCGCACGGCTGTGGGAAGGGCTTCCCGGCAAAGACGTCATCACCGGATTTGCATCGGGATCGTTCGATATCGCCGTCACGGGCGTGCCGCCGCAAGGCGTCTTCTACGGTCGCGGCATTCCGATCAAAACGGTCCTCTTTCTCGGCAACAGCGAGCAGAGCCAAGTGATCGCGCTCAAGCCCGGGATCGAGAAGCCCGCAGACTTGAAAGGCAAGATTCTCGCCGTCAGCGGCGTCGGCAGCATGAGCGAAGTCTATTGCCGTCTCGGGCTGTACTTCAACGGGATCGACGACCATAACGACTGCACGATCAAACCGATGAACCAGCAAACGATGGTGCAGCTCGCCGCACTCAAGCAGCTCGATGCTGTCGCGCTATGGCCTCCGTACACGACGGTCATCCGTCACGATCATCCCGATGCGAAAGTCGTCGTCAACGTCGTCGAGGCTTGGAAGAAGCACTTCAACTCTACGCGAGGTGCGCCGTCGCACGGTCTCGTGATCCGGCAAGCCGCACTCGACGCGCATCACGCGCAGTGCAAAGCATTTGCGCAAGCCCTCAACGCCGGCGTTCAGGCCGTCAAAGGTAAGCCGGAGCTCATCGCGCAGGAGATTTCAAAATACGAAAAGCTAGAGCCCGAGATCATCCTCGCATCGGAACGCGAGTTTCCGGTCGAGTGGTCGAACGGGCTCGACAAGGCGGATCAAGACAACGCGATCCGCGTCTGGGATCTCATGCATAAGTTCGGCTACATCGACAAGCCGGTCGGCCGCGATATCTTCTATGACATCTTGAATACCTAAGGAGACAACCATGGCGACGGCAACCGAAACGCTTGCCGGCGGCGGTCCCAAACGTGCTCGGCGTTCGTGGCAGGACGCATTCAGCGACATCCCCGTTCTGGGAAAATACAGCGCGCTGATCGTCTTGCTCGTGCTTTGGGAGGTCGTCGCACGGCGTTACCCGTCGTACGTTCTGCCCGCCCCTTCCGTGATTGCGGTTGCGTTGGTTCGCGATCTTGCCTCGCGCGAAGTCCAGTTCGACATCCTCGTCAGCTTTCAGCGGGTGGTCATCGGATGGGGAGCGGCGAGTCTGGTCGCGATTCTCTTCGGCTTCTTGATGTCGAACTCGCGGCTGTTCCGCGACCAATTCGCATATCTCATTCGCATGCTGCAGCCAGTTCCGGGCATCGCGTGGATCGGCATTACGATCATTTGGTTCGGGCTCAACGAGATGGCAATCATAGGCGTCATCTTCCTCACCGTCTTTCCGATTGTCACGGTGGCAACGTACCAAGGCTTCATCGGCGTCGATCGCGAGTATCAGCAAGCCGCGCGCACGCTCGGTGCGACCTCGAACTGGTCGGTGTTCACCTCGGTCACGTTGCGCGCGGCGTTGCCATACCTGCTCAACGGGCTCAACATCGGCTTCGGCCAGGCATGGCGCGTACTCGCCGCCGCCGAGCTGATCGGCGCGACGTCAGGCCTCGGCTACTACATCCAAGTCAATCAAACCGCGCTGCGCACCGAGAACGTTTTTGTCGTCATCGTGATCTTCACGATTCTGATGTTCGTTTTCGAGCGCTTGGTCTATCAGCCGGTGCAGCGAAAGGTGTTGGGCCGATGGTCGCGGGCGTAGCGTCGGTCTTCGTCGTCAAGGATCTGCAAAAGAGCTTTCTTTGGCGTGCGAAAGGCGTCGAGCGCGAGACCGTCGCGCTTACCGACGTTAATATTGAAGTCGACCAAGGCGAGTTTGTCTGTTTGCTCGGACCGTCAGGCTGCGGGAAAACGACGCTCTTACAGATGATGGCCGGCCTCGACAGTCCGACCGGCGGCGTCATTCAATTCGAAGGCAAGCCTATAAACGGCCCGGATCCCAATCGCTGTTATGTCTTTCAGCGCTTCGTGCTCTTTCCGTGGCTCACGGCGCTCGGTAACGTCGAATTCGGCTTGCGCTTTCAGCATTACGGCGCCGAAGAACGGCGACAGCGCGCCCTTGCAGCGATGCGTCTCGTCGGCTTAGAGCGATTCGTCGACCACTATCCCTTCGAGATGTCGGGCGGAATGCAGCAGCGCATCGCCATCGCGCTGGCGCTGGTGATCGAACCGCGTGCGCTCTTGATGGACGAACCGTTCGGCTCGCTCGACGCACAAACGCGCAGCCAGATGCAGCGCGAGCTCATTCGCATCTGGATGGGGGAGCTGCAGTCGCGAGTTACGATCGTCTTCGTGACGCACGACATCACCGAGTCGCTGCTGCTGGCAGATCGCGTCGTGCTGCTCAGCGCGCGGCCCGGCCGCGTCAAAGAGATCTACAAGGTCGATATGCCGCGTCCGCGCGATCCGTTCTCCGACGCGTTCGTCAGCCTAGAAAAGCGCATCTTCCGCGATCTCGAAGACGAGATCGCTCGCACCAAACTCGAGGAGCAGATTTAAATGCAGTCCCTGGAACGCACCGATGCGTATCAAGCGTATCTCGCCGGCCGCGTCGGCAGCGCCATCATCGAGCCGTGCGAACCGGTCGAAGCCGGATCGTTCGCGTCGCTGACGCTCACCTACACGGCGGGATACTTCGGCATCGACGATACTGGTAGCATAAAGATCGTGATGCGATTTGCGAGCGAAGCCGGCAAACCGCAATTCACGCAGCCGGAAGCGCCGAACTACGTGACGGTCGAAGCCAGCAACGGCGCTGTTCTCGACGTGCGCTACGATCCGAAGCTCAACACCCGCCCCTGGGACAAGACGCTGTACGTCAAGGTCGTGCGCGGATTCTTGCGCGAAGGCGACCGTATCGTCGTGCGTTTCGGCGATCGCCGGGCGGGCTCGCCCGGCATGCGCATGCAAACGTTTTGCGAATCGACGTTCGAATTCAAAGTGCTGGTGGACGCGTTCGCGGCGTATAAGTACGTCGAGCTGCCGCAGTCGCCGGCGATTGCCGTCGTACCCGGACCGCCGGCGAAATGGAAAGCCGTTCTGCCGACGCTGCGTCGCACGGGCGAAGCGTTTCGCCTCTGCATCGTCGCCGAAGACCGCTGGGGCAATCCGACCGATCGATCGCAGGCGACGCTCGTGCTGCGCGCGACCGCGGGCCGGATCGAAGGACTGCCGTCGCAGATCGAGCTGAAGCGCGGCGACGTCACGCGCATCGTCACCGGTCTTTCCGTCGTCGAGCCGTGCGAGATTGCCGTCGACTTGAGCGACGCCGCGAGCGGCGAGCTGCTCTGCACCAGCAACCCGCTGCGCATCGTCGCACCGGAAGACGCGTCGCTGATTCCGTTTTGGTCGGATTTGCATGGGCAATCCGAAGAGACGATCGGCACGAATTCCGCCCGCGACTATTTCAGCTTTGCGCGCGACCGCGCGTTCTTGGACGCGACCAGTCATCAGGGCAACGATTTTCAGATCACGACCGATTTCTGGCTGCATCTGCAAGAGCTAACCAAGGAATTCAACGACGACGGAGCGTTCATCGCTTTTCCCGGCTACGAGTGGTCGGGCAACACCGGCCTCGGCGGCGATCGCAACGTGCTGTTCGCGCACGAAGGCCGTCAAATTCACCGCTCATCGCACGCGCTCGTCGAAGATCTGAGCGATGCTGCCACGGATGCGAATTCCGCCGCGAATCTGTTCGATGCGGTGAAGAACGAAGATTGCGTCGTCTTCGCGCACATCGGCGGACGCTATGCCGACATCAAGATGACCCACGACGCGCGTCTCGAGAGCGCGGTCGAAGTGCATTCCGCCTGGGGCACCTTCGACTGGCTGGTCGAGGACGCGTTCGAGCAAGGCTATCGCGTCGGCATCGTCTCGAACAGCGACGGGCATAAAGGGCGTCCCGGCGCGAGCTATCCCGGCGCGTCGATGTTCGGCGCGTACGGCGGGCTCACGTGTCTTCTCGCGACGCAGCTCACGCGCGACGCGCTGCTCGACGCGCTGCGCGCCCGTCATCATTACGGCACGACCGGCTCGCGCTTGATTCTTGCGACGCACGCAACCGTGGACGGTTCGCGCGCGATGATGGGCGACATCGTCAAAACGGCCGCCGGCAATGCTCTCTTCGAAATCGACCTGCTCGCGCCTTCGCCGATCGAGCGCATCGAGATTCGCAACGGCCTCGAACTAATCGAAACCTATCGTCCCTACGATCGTGCGGCACTCGGCAAGCGCATTCGCGTGATATGGGAGGGTTCGGAATATCGCGGGCGCGGGCGCGAGACGATTTGGGACGGCAAAGCCGCGCTGCGCGGTAACGCGATCGCGCGCGTGAATCCGATCAACTTCTACAATCTCGACAAACGGATCGACGTCCCGTCGCCGTCGGAGCTCGTGTGGCAGGCGCTGACGACCGGCGGACACGGCGGCTTCGACGCGTGGCTCCGAGACGCGCGCAGCGGCACGCTCGAGATAACGACGAAACTCGTGCAATGCTCGGTGCCGGTCGAAGAGATCGGCCTCGACGACGCGGTCTTCGACGCAGGCGGCCTGCGGCGGCGCGTGCGGATTTTCCGTTTGCCTGATGAGAATGCGCATCGCAAAGTCCGTCTGCAGCGCGCGATCCCGCTTCGCAACACCGGCGACAACGCGCTCTACGTGCGCGTCACGACGGAAGACGGCCACGTGGCGTGGTCTAGCCCTATCTACTTGTTTCGTTAGTCTGATACAAGGATGCCGCTGGCGGTATCTGGGAGTTAGGGCGTCCAACAAATAGAGGGGAGCTTACATATGAAGCGCGGTGCGATCGTTATCGCCATCCTCGTCGCAGCGTTGTTCGTCAGCGCAATCCCGTCCGGCCAACCGGCCGCGGCTGCCGGAACCGAGCAAGTCGTCCTGCGCATTGCCGATCAGCCCGGTGCGGTCGGCCCGTACGGCGCGTTCTGGATCGCAAATCTAAAGGGCTACCTAAAGAACGACGGCATTACGGTCGAACGCCATACGTTCGCCAACGGTCCCGAAGCAGAGCTCGGGCTCGCCAACGGTCACATCGACATGGTAATGGCGGCACTGCTTCCGCATCTGCAAGCCTTTGCCGGCGGCGCGCCGCTGCGCATCGTGATGTCGCTGACCAAAGGTAACACGACGCTCATTGCCGGCAAAGACATCACCGACGTCAAGCAGCTCGACGGCAAGCGCGTCGGCACGCCCGGCATCGGGACGATTCACGACACGGCGCTCAGTCTCGTCGAGCAGCAGTACCACATCACGGTTACGCACGTTCCCGCGAAGATTACGGACTTACCGGTGATGCTCGCCAAAGGCGAGATTGCGGCGTTCGAAGGGTGGGAAACCGTTGCAGCGCAGACCGTTCTCACCGTACCGGGAGCGCATTATCTGGTTCGTCAGCCGGTGCCGAACAACGAGAACCTCGAGCTGGCAGCGTCGACGGCATTCATGAAAGCGCATCCGCAAGCGACGGAAGCGATCGTTCGCGACGTCGTCAAAGCGATGAAATTCATCGCTGCGTGCAAACCGCAAGCGGTCAACCTGCTCGCAACGATGATGGATATTCCGGACGCCCAAAAAGTCGTCGAAACATCGCTTCCGCAGATCAACATCACCGATCCCAACCTCAACGTGAAGAGCGCGGTGCAATGGATCGATCTTGCCGTCAAGGACGACAAACTGACGGCGCCGCTCGCGAAGAGTAATCCGGAAGGCTTTCTCATGAGCGCGAGCGATCTCACGTTCCTCAAGAAAGCCGAGAGCACATCGCTTCCGAAGCCGTCCTGCACGTAGAAGAGACCCCGGCGCGGGTCAACCAGACTGCGCAAGACGTCGCGCTCAACGCCGGCTTCTTGGTATTTCTGCTCGCGATCTGGCAGCTGACGAGCTGGATCGCGAAGAGCCCGTTCGTTCCAGGGCCGGTGCAGGTCGGACAGTCCTTCGCATCGCTCGTGCAGCACGGCGATTACCAGCACGTGCCGCTATGGGTGCATTGCCTTGCGAGCGTCCAGCGATTGCTCGCCGGATTTGCCGCGGGGATAATCGTCGGAGTGCCTCTGGGGCTGCTCATGGGCCTCATGCCGTGGCTGCAGCGCGGCACGCGCGCATCGATCGAAGCATTCCGCTTCATACCGCCGATCGCGTGGATTCCGCTCGCGATCATCTTACTCAGCGGATTCGAACGCTACGTCTTCCTGATTTTTCTCGGCGCGTTTTTTCCCGTCTATACGTCGACTGCCTTGGGTGTGGCGCGTGTTGAGATGAAGCACCGAGACGTGGCGAAAGTGCTTGGTGCGTCGCGTAGCTGGATCATCGCGCACGTCGTCGTCCCGTCGGTGTTGCCGGATATCATGTCCGGCGCGCGCGTTGGATTCGGCGTCGCGTGGATGACGATCGTCGCAGCCGAGATGTCCGGAGGCGAATCCACCGGGATCGCGCGCATGATGATCAATTACGCTGAAGTGCTGCAAGTGGCGCCGATTATCGTCGGAATGATCTTGATTGCGGCACTCGGCCTCATCGGAAACGAGCTGCTGCTCGTCCTCGAGCGGCGCCTTTTCCGCTGGCGCTGGGCTGTCGAGCTGTGACGGCGCTCGTCGAAGCGCAGTTCAGCCATCGCTTTGGCCGGCTGCAGGTCATCGACGATCTGAAGCTGGCGATCCGCGAAGGTGAATTCGTTTGCGTCGTAGGCCCCTCAGGCTGCGGCAAGACGACGCTCGGCTCGGTGCTGTGCGGATTGCTGCGTCCCACCACCGGCGAAGTTCGCCTCAAGGGCAGCGTCATCGATCCGGCACGCGACAACGTCTCGATGGTCTTTCAAGACGCATCGTTGTGGCCGTGGCGAAACGTCGAGCAGAACGTGCGCGTCGGGTTAGAGATCAAGCGCATGCCGCGCAAAGAAGCCGATCGCCGCGTCGCCGACCTGCTCTCGCTCGTCAACCTGCGAGGCTTCGAGCATCAATATCCCTATCAACTTTCCGGCGGCATGAAGCAGCGCGTGTCGATCGCGCGGGCCTTCGCGACGCACAGCGATCTCGTGATAATGGACGAGCCGTTCGTCGCGCTCGACGCACCGACGCGAGAAGCGATGCAGGCGGAAACGCTGCGCCTTTGGCGCGACCTCAATCGCTCGGTCGTCTTCGTGACGCACAACCTCGAGGAAGCAATTTTCCTTGGGCAGCGCATCATCGTGCTCTCTGCCAGGCCGGCACGCGTCCTGCAAGAGTTCGAGGTGCCGTGGCCGCATCCACGCGACGTCACCTCCGAAGAATGCGTGCACCTCCGCCGCCAAATCCGCACGCTGCTGCTTTAGACCGTCATCAAGCCGCCGTCGACGACGACGATCGCGCCGTTCATATACCCGGCGAGATCGGAGACCAAGAACGCCGCGAGGCTTGCGATTTCGCGCAGCTCTGATAGCCGCCGCAGTGGGATCGTCTGCAGGATCCGCGCGCGCGTGCCTTCTTTCTCGAAAAGCGCTTGCGTCATCGGCGTCTCCGTGACTGCCGGCGCAATCGCGTTGACGTTGACGCCCTTCGGCCCGTATTCGCGCGCGAAGCCGAGGGTGATTGCGTGCACGGCAGCTTTGCTGGCGCCGTAGAGCGCGCTGCCGACCGAACCTCCGCCTTTGAACGCCGAGACCGAACCGAGATTCAGAATTTTGCCGGCGCGCTGCGCGGACATCGCTTCCGCTTCCGCTTTGCAGCACGTGAAGACGCCGCCGACGTTGATGCGCGATAACGCTTCCCAATCCGCGACCGTCGACGACTCCAACGCGTTGCTGCGCAGGATTCCCGCATTATTGATCGCGACGTCGAGGTGGCCTTCGCGCGACACAATTGCATCGACTACCGCTTGCACGCTCTTTTCATCGCCGACGTCGAGCGCGATTCCGACAGCCGAACGTCCCGCGCTCGTCAGGGCCGATGCCGCCGACGATGCGCCGCGCTCGTCGAGATCCGCGAGGTACACCTTTGCGCCTTCCTCGGCAATCAGCTCCGCGATGGCACGGCCGATGCCGCCTGCGGCGCCCGTGACGAGCGCGATCTTTCCCGTAAAGCCGAAGTCCATCGCGGGGAGGATGCGACACCAAAACGGAGCAGCCTTCACGCAGTGAACGTGCTCATCACCGGTGGCGGAGGCCTAATCGGTTCGAAAATCGGCCGCACGCTGAGCGCTGCCGGACACAAGATCGCGGCAATCGACATCGCAGCTCCGCCCGGCAGCGGCATCGAGCGCGGCAGCGTCGACGAGCTGCACACGCTCGTTCGTCTCACCGAACAGAACGCCATCGACGTCATCGTGCATCTCGCTGCCGTGCTCGGCGGCTCGAGCGAAGACGATCCGCTTTCCGCCAGCCGCATCAACGTCATCGGCACGCTGAACGTCTTCGAAACGGCGCGGCTGTGCAAAGTCCGTCGCGTCGTCACGGCGTCGTCGATGGTCGTATTTGGTTCCGATAGCGAGTACGACGGAGAAATCACCGACGATTCGCCGCGCATCGGTGCGAAGCGCGCGCCGATTTATTCCGGCGGGAAGATTTACATGGAGATGGCCGGCGAGCTCTATACCGAGCGTTACGGCGTCACCGTCGTTGGATTGCGGCCGAGCGTCGTGTACGGCCCCGGGCGACAGTCCGGTGCGACGGCATTCGCGTCGCAGCTGATGACGAATCCCGCACTCGGCAAACCGGGGCGCGTGTCGGACGGCGACGCCCACGTCAATATGATTTACGTCGACGACGTTGCCGACGCGTTTTGCGCGCTTCGTTACGGCACCCGATTCCGCGTTTTCGAAGCATCGCTTTTTCAACACCGGCGGCGATCGCTGTACGATTCGCGAGATCGCGGAAACGGTTCGCCGCATCATTCCCGATGCGCAGCTCGAGGTCGAGCCCGGCGGCCACGGCGAGGTGATGGGCTACCCCACGCGGCTCTCCGACCGCGGGCTCCGCGACGAGGTCGGCTTCCGGCGACGCTTCACACCGCTCGAGACCGGCATCCGAGCCTATATCGAGGCCGTCCGGGCGGCGTCCACTTGACTTATCTTGTCCTATCTCATATTCTGACGTCCTCATGGAGGCCGCCGGCTTTCGAGGCCCGGATCCGCGCTACGTTCAGCTCGCCGACGAGCTGACGCGGCAAATCCGTGCGGGTCGCTACGCCCCGCACTCGCGCCTTCCGAGCGAATCGGAGCTGATGGCAGCCTGGAACGTCAGCCGCGTGACGGTCCGCCAAGCGATGTCGCTGCTCGAGAGGCGGGGACTCGCGGTGCGGCGGCGCGGCGTCGGCGCGTTCGTCACGGGTCCGAAGGTGCAGTACGACCTCTCGATGACGGGCTTCTACGATACGCACATCGAGCAAGGTCTGAGTCCCGACGTCGCCTTGCTCGATTTCGGAGCGGTCACCGTCGACCCGGCGATTGCCGCAAAGCTGCAGCAGCCGAGCGCGCTTCGCATCGTGCGGCTCTACCGCGTCGACACGACGCCTTTGGCTCTGACGTACAGCTACTTGCGCCCCGAAGCCAATCGCATCACGCGTAAACAGGCGCTGGACTATCCCGCGTACGGCATTCTCGAAAAAATTCTCGGCTACACGATCGATTCGGCGGAGCTGACGATTCGCTGCGAAACCGCCGGTGGCGGACCCGCCGATTTGCTCGAGCTCACGGCATCCGATCCGGTGCTCGTCTTAGGGCGTACGAGCTTCGATGCCGCGCATCAACCTCTCGAAAGCACCGTGTGCTATCTGCGCCCCGAAGCATACGAGTTTCGCATCACGATGCGCGGCGCGGTGCCGCTCGTCCGGAACTTCCGCCACGCAACCGCGACAAACGAGAGAGGAGCAACGTAATGGCAAAGACCAGCATGGCACCCGCCCTCGATCTCGAGAGCGGCATGACCAAACGCAAATGGCAAATGGTCTGGATGTCCGTCGGAGGCGTTCTGTTGGACGGCTACGACATCACGATCATTTCCGTTGCACTCTTGCTCTTGCGTCCGCAGTTTCATGCGACGCCCGCGGACGTCGGCTTCATTGGGGCAGCGACGCTCGGCGGCAACATCATCGGCGCACTCGTCTTCGGGCACCTGGCCGATCGCGTCGGACGAAAATACACGTTCTACTGGGACATCATGTTCTTCGTGGTGTTCGCGATCATCTCGGCGTTCTCGCAAAACGTCTGGCAGCTCGTGCTGTGGCGCTTCTTACTCGGCATCGGCATCGGCGCGGACTACGCGATCGCCTCACCGATCATCGCCGAAGTCATCCCGGCGAAAGATCGCGGCAAGATTCTCACTGCGAATTGGGCGCTCGCGTGGCTGATCGGCGAGCTGCTCGCGTTCGGCATCGGCTATCTCTTGATGCCGACCGGGCCGAATGCGTGGCGGTGGATGCTCGGCATCGGCGCGATTCCCGCGATCATCGTCATGGTCTCGCGGCGCACATTCGTCGAATCGCCGCGCTGGCTGAAGAGCGCCGGCCGCACGGAAGAGGCCGAAGCGATCGTCCGGCAGCTCGGCGGCACCGACGCGGGTTCGAGCGCCGCGCCCGCGCAAGCCGCGCAGCGCAAAGAAGAAGTTCGTCACTTCCAAGAGCTGTTCTCGCCGGCGTATTTGAAGACGACGATCTTCGCGTTCGTAAACTATTTCGTGTTCAGCTTGGCGTTCTATATGGCCGGTGTGTTCTTGCCCATCATCATGAGCATGGCCGGCTTCGCGAAAGCTCCGCAAAGCATCGCACTCGGGAATCTGGCGGTGCAGAGCGTCGGCTTGCTCGGTATTATCGTCTGCTTTTTGTTCATCGATACGCTCGGGCGTCGCCCGCTCGTCATTTTAGGATTCATCGGGATGGCGGCGGGCATTCTGATCTACTTGCTCACGCCGAATCCGACCGGCACGATCATGATCATCGGCTTTGGCCTGTTCGAATTCATGGTCTTCGTCGCTCCCGGTATTATGAACAACGTCTACCTCGGTGAGTTATGGCCGACGCGCATTCGCACGACCGGCGCCGGTATCGGTGCAGCCGGCGGGCGTATCAGCTCGATGCTCGGCGCGTTGTTCTTGCCGACGGCCGCGCATAATTGGGGCGTGAAAGGCATGCTGCTCATTCCGCTTGCCGCGTGCATCATCGGCGCACTCAACGCGCTGGCCTTTGCACCCGAAACGGCAGGACGTTCGCTCGAAGAGATGTGGGGAGAGTGACGGCCTGACCCAGCTCCGTTTCGTCGACGAAACGCTGCGCGACGGCCCACAATCTCTGTGGGCCACGCGCATCAGCACGCAGACGATGTTGGAGGCGACGCCGCTCGTTCGCCGCGCCAACTTCGACCGCGTGACCGTCATGTCTGCGGCCTGCTTTGAAGTCGCCGTCAAATTCATGAAGGACGATCCGTGGGAACGGCTGCGCCTGGTACGCAGCCATCTCCCCGACGACTGCCTCGACGCCCTCATTCGCGGCCGCACCCTCTTCGGCTGGACGCAGTATCCCGACGAAGTCGTCGAGCTGCTTTTTCGCTGTCTGCAGTCGAGCGGCATCGACTCGGTCAAGATCTTCGACGGCCTCAACGACATCAACAACATCGCGGCGCATTGCCGCATCGGCAAGAAGCTCGGACTCCGAACGACTGGCATCATTTCGTATTCGGTCAGTCCTATCCACACCGACGAGCATTTCGCCGACAAAGCGCGGCGCTTCGTCGAGCTCGACGTCGACGGGATTCTCATCGTCGATGCCAGCGGCATGATGACGGGAAAGGCTGCGGCATCGCTCGTTGCCGCCATCGATCGCGCGACCCTCGGTGCGAAGCCGATCGAGTTCTACGTGCATTGCGCCACCGGCACGGCGCACGATGCGTATCGCGAGGCAATGAAGGCCGGCGTGCGCACCGTGACGACGGCCGCCGAGCCGCTCGCGAACGGCGACTCGCAACCAGCCACGCGCGACATCGCGCGCATTGCGGAAGAGCTCGGCATTCCGTTCGATCTGGACCTCGAAGCCGTCGCGGCGCTCGACGAGTTCATGCGCTGGATTGCGTATCGCGAGCACAAGCCGGTCCCGGAGCCGATCGCGTTCGATGCCGCCGCGTATGCGAAGTTCATCAAGCATCAAATCCCGGGCGGCATGATGTCGAATTTTCGCAATCAGCTGCGCGAAGCCGGGCTTTCGAATCGCTTCGATGAGGTGCTCGAGGAAGTCAGCCGCGTGCGCGCCGAGCTCGGCTATCCGATCATGATCACGCCATTCTCACAGTTCGTCGGCGTTCAAGCGACGCTCAACGTGATCCAAGGCGAACGCTACAAGACCGTGCCGACGGAGCTGCGCCTGTACGCGCTCGGCTACTACGGCGATTCCGGCGCGCCCGTCGATCCGAACGTCCTCGATCGAATCTTGGGCGGCAAGCCGGAACCGCGCTTGCATCCCGAAGCCGGTTTCGCCGCGCGCATCGTCGACGATTTTCGGAAGACGAACGGACCGTTCCGGTCTGACGAGGATTTGATTCTGCATCTCTTCTATGGTGCCGACACGATGAAAGCGCTCGCGCGAGAAAAATCGTCGCCCCACGGCGTCGAAGCGATGAAACATCCTTTACGCGTCCTCATCGAAGAGGTCGCCAAACAACCCGAGGTTCGCTCGTTCTCTCTTTCGATACCCGATCGTGAGGTCAAGATGACCGATGCCCTTGAATACGAGATGACACGCGTATGATACTTACTGACGAAGAACGCGCGATACGCGAGGGTAAATGGGGCGCCGCAGCCGCGGAAGTGCTCGAGATGCAAATCAAAACCGGCGAATTTTTCGGCGCAAAACGATTCGTGCCGGTCCGTAACGTGCACATGATGGGAACCCTCGAGTCGATGGGCGACGCCGGGTATGGTTTCTTTCAGCGGCTCGTCCGCGAGGGAACGCGCGCCAGCGTGACGCTCACGACGAATCCGCGTTGCACCGATCCGGTGAGCGCACCGACACTCAAGCAAGATGAGAAGCTCGTCGCGCAAGAGACCGACTTGTTCGATCTGCAAGCAAAAATCGGCGGCGTCACCGTAAACACGTGCATCAACTACCAAACCGTCTACCAGCCGCATTTCGGCGAGCACGTCGCGTGGGGCGACACGGGCACGGTCGCATACGCCAATTCGATCTTGGGCGCCCGATCGAATTATGAAAGCGGCCCCGCCGCGCTCGCCGCGGCGATCACCGGCAGGACGCCCGCATACGGATTTCATCTCGACGACCAGCGCATCGGCACCGTGCACGTTCGCGTCAGCGCGAAGATGCGCGACATAGCCGATTGGGGCGCCCTTGGCGCAGCCGTGGGACGCGCGGTGACGGATTATTGGACGGTGCCGGTGATCGACTTTAACGAGCCCGTCGCACCGAGTCCGGACGATCTCAAGCACCTCGCGGCAAGCGCGGCGGCACACGGCTCGCTTGCGATGTTTCACATCGTCGGCATCACGCCGGAAGCGCCGACGCTCGAGGCCGCACTCGGCGGACGTGCCGCCGCGAAAACGCTGGACGTCGGCGAACGCGAGATGCAAGCGGTGTACGCGTCGTATCCGCCGACGACCGATCCGGTCGAGCTCGTCGTCTTTACGGCGCCCCAGCTCTCGCTCTTTGAGATGCGCCGCCTCGTCGAGCTTCTCGCCGGACGCAAGGTGAATCCGCGAACGCGCATGATCGTCACGACAAACGAGATCAATCTATTCGAGGCCGAAAAACTCGGATACATCGACGCGCTTACGAAAGCCGGCACCGTCGTCGTGCGCGGAACGTGCTGGTACATCATGTATCCCGAAAAGATGACCGACGCCTTCGGCTGGACGCGCGTCGTCACGAATTCCGCGAAGCTCGCCAACAACATCGGCGGCGCAAAATACAAATCGGTCTTGCTGCCGACGGCCGATTGCATCGAAGCAGCCGTCAAAGGAGCGTTCGCATGAAAACTGCGCCGGCTTCGACATTCGCCGTCAAGCGCGCCGTCGGTCCCGTCGCCGAAGGCGAAGCACTCGTCTGCAGTAAACCGTTCAGTCCGCGCTACGACATCGATCGCGAAGCCGGCACGTTTTCCCGGCCCGGACACCCGCTCGAAGGCAAGTCGTTTGCCGGCAAAATCTTACTCTTCCCCGGCGTTCAAGGCGGCGTCATGGGCGGCTGGGTCTTCCTCGAGCTGTGCTCGCGCGGGCGCGGGCCTGCGGCGCTCGTCTTCGGGCGAACGAATCCGGTGATGGTGCAAGGAGCGATCATGGCCGGTCTACCAATCCTAGACGGCATCGACTCAGGTGCACTCGAAACCATCCAAAGCGGCGACGTAGTCCGCGTCGACCCGGCCAATTTGCGCGTTGAAATTCTACGGAAGCAATGATCCAAAAACAAACTCGTACGTTTGAAGAAGCCGTGGCGGTGATTCCGTCCGGAGCGTCGTTGCTCGTCGGCGGGTTCGGCGACATCGGCGTACCGTTGCGACTGCTCGACGCGCTTATGCGGCACACCGCGCGCAACTTGACGATCGTCTCGAACAACGCCGGCACCGGTGAAAAGGGTCTCGCGCTATTGTTCAAAGCCGGCATCGTCAGCAAACTCGTCGCGTCGTTTCCGACGCAGCCGGGTTCCGATTATTTTCAGCGCGAGTGGTCCGCCGGTAAAGTTGAAGTCGAAGTCGTGCCGCAAGGGACGCTGGCCGAGCGCATTCGCGCCGGCGGTGCCGGCATCGCCGGTTTCTTCACGCCGACGGCGTACGGCACCGAGCTTGCCGAAGGCAAAGAAACGCGCGTCATCGACGGCAAGGGCTACGTCCTCGAGAAATCGATTACCGCCGACTTCGCGCTCGTCAAGGCGAACGAGACCGACCCGTTCGGTAACACGCGTTATCGCCTCGCGAGCCGCAACTTCAATCCGCTCATGGCGATGGCCGCACGACACACGATCGTCGAGACCGAATCGCTCGTGCCGCTCGGCGCTCTCGATCCGGACGACATCCACACGCCGGGCATCTACGTCAATCAAGTCGTGGTGAGCGCATGAGCTGGAACGACGAGCAATTGGCGTGCCGCATCGCCGAGGAACTAGAAGACGGGGCAGTCGTCAATCTCGGCATCGGCATGCCGACGATGGTCGCGCGTTACGTGCCGGCGCATCGCACGATCATCTTCCACAGCGAGAACGGCATCATCGGCATGGGCCCGACGCCTCCCGCCGGCAAGGAAGATAGCGATATCGTCAACGCCGGCAAGCAACCCGTGACGCTCATCACCGGCGCCGCGATCGTGCATCAAGCCGATTCCTTCGCACTGATTCGCAGCGGACGGCTCGACGCTGTCGTGCTCGGCGGATTGCAAGTCGCAGCGAACGGCGATCTCGCAAATTGGAAAGTGCCCGGCGGCACCAGCGCCGGCGGAGTCGGTGGCGCGATGGATCTCGTGGCCGGCGCAAAGCGCGTGTTCGTCATGATGCGGCACGTGGACAAAAAAGGCGGCGCCAAATTGGTGGAGCGCTGCACCTATCCGCTCACCGGAATGAAGTGCGTTTCGCTCGTCTTTACCGATTACGGTGTGTTCGAATGTCGCGGCGATAGTTTTTTCGTACGTGAGATTGCGCCGGGTATTGCGGCAGACGAGGTGCGTAGCAGCGTCGGCGCACCGGTGGAGTTTTCGCTGGAGCCTGCTGCGCGCAGGTGAAGACGGCGGTCGTTGGAGTCGCCGAATCCGATCTGGGAATCGTTCCCGGAAAAACTGCAACCGATCTTGCCATTCAGGCTTCGCTGCGCGCGCTCGACGACGCCGGGCTCGAGCTAGGCGACGTCGACGGCGTATTCGCGGCGAACCTCTCACGCTTTTCCGCCAATCAACTCGCCGAACAACTCGCGATTCGACCGTCGTACGTCGATACTACCATAACCGGCGGCGCATCGTTCGAAATGCACGTGGCGCACGCGGCGGCCGCAATCGATGCGGGGCTCTGCGAAGTCGCGCTGATCGCGTACGGCAGCGTGCAACGCTCGCGCCGTTCGCGCAACCTCGCCGGCGTCGTCGATAGCGGCACCAGTTCGGCGCAATACGAGAACGTCTACGCGCCGCTCGTTCCGATGTCGATGTACGCGATGGTCGCGCAACGCTACATGCACGAGTACGGCGCGACCTCGGAAGATCTCGCGGAGGTTGCCGTCTCGGCGCGGCAATGGGCGTCGCTCAATCCGAAAGCGTTCAAGCGCGATCCGCTCACGATTCAAGAGGTGCTGAGCTCGCCGGTCGTCAGCTCGCCACTGCACGGCTTGGACTGCTGCCTCGTCACCGACGGCGGCGGGGCGGTGGTGATGACGAAGCTCAAACGCGCGCGGCGCCGCAAGAAAAAAGCGGTCGTCGTTCTCGGTCACGGCGAGACCGTGACGAACGATTCGTTCTCGCAAATTCCGCATCTTTTGCGGCACGGCTCGGTCGAATCGTCGAAGCGCGCGTTTGCGATGGCCGGCCTCAAACCGAAGGATGTCGATGTCGTGCAGCTCTACGACGCGTTCACGATTAACGTGCTCGTGGGTCTCGAAAATCTTGGCTTTTGCGGCTACGGTGAAGCCAAAGATTTCATCAAGAACGGACGCATCGCGCCGGGCGGCGCCTTTCCGCTGAACACGCAAGGCGGCGGGCTGTCGTACACGCATCCCGGCATGTTCGGTATCTTTCTTTTGATCGAAGCGGTACGGCAACTGCGCGGTGACTACGCGAAAGACGAACCGAAACGCCAGGTGAAAGACGCGAAGGTCGCGCTGTGCCACGGCACCGGCGGCATCTTCAGCTCGCACGCAACCGTGATCTTGGGGACGACGTAATGGCCGAGCGGCCGATGCCCGAGACCGATACCGGCGCAAAAGCGTTTTGGGAGGGTAGCGCAAATGGGAAGCTCCTCATTCAGCGCTGCGACGGCTGCGATTGCTACCAGCATTATGCGCGGCCGTTCTGCACGAAGTGCGGCAGCCACAAGCTTTCGATGGTCGAAGCGAAAGGACGCGGCGTCGTCTACTCGTTCACCGTCATCCATCGCGGCGCATACGACGATATTCCCTCACCGTACGTCGTCGCGCTGGTAACGCTCGACGAAGGACCTCGCTTGCTGACGAACATCGTCAACTGCGATCCAGGCGACATTCGCTGCGACATGCCGGTGAACGTCACGTTTCAGCCGCTGCGCGACGGCATCGTGCTGCCGGTGTTCGAACCCTTTTTGTCATCCCGAGCGTAGTGCAAGCGCAACGCGCTTGCACGTAGTCGAGGGACAGCCTCGATGCTCGTAGGCTGCGATATTCTTGGCCGACAACCTTACCGCTGTCCCTCGACTACGCGCCCTTACGGGACGCTACGCTCGGGATGACAGTGGGTTATTCAAATATCCCGAGCGGGAGGAACGCCGAGACGGTGTAGTTCGGGATGTCGACGATTTGGCTGATGTGCAGATCGACGGCAACGCTCGCGATGCAGTAGGCTTGCTCGCGCGTGAACCCGCGGCCATCGACGAGATAATCGATCATCGCGAGCAGCGCCGTCCGCGC
>JBOHTT010000113.1:0-20707 GCA_050733775.1 Vulcanimicrobiaceae bacterium | reverse complement strand
GCTCCGGAGAGGTTCGCTTGCTAAAGGATACGAGCGAGAGCGTCGAGGGCCGTCAGATTCTGCTGGTGGAAGACATCGTGGACAACGGCCTCACGCTCGATTATCTGCAGGGACTACTCCGCAGCCGAGCCCCGCGTAGCTTGCGAACCGCCGTACTCCTGGACAAGCCGTACCGCCGCCTCGTCGACGTGAAGCTCGACTACGTCGGCCTGAAGGCCCCCGACGCGTTTGTCGTAGGGTACGGTTTGGACTACCAGGAAAAGTATCGAACTCTGCCCTTCGTGGCAAAGTTAAGAGAAGCGCCCCAGGAGCCGTAAAGACGCGCGCCTGGCAAACTTTTCCCGGCTTTGCGGGTAATCGACTAAAGAGGGGCCGGTCGCTAAGACTCCAGACTCAAGGGCAATGGGCAAACACGCAAGAGCAATACTACTAATCCTGGGAATCTTTGTCTTCGTAATCTTCGTCGTCGAGCGAGTGCTGCAGCCGACGCAGATGACGAGGATCTCGTATTCGCAGTTCTACTCGTACGTCCAGCAAGACAAAGTTTCAAAGGTCACGCTTGCCGGGCACGACGTTACTGGTGAATATCGCGATACCGGAGCAAAATTCCAAGTCACGACTCCGAGCGAGTCGGACTACCTGCCGGAGTTGCGCAAGCATCACGTTGAGATCAACGTGGACCAGCAGAATGCGACCCCGATTATAGGTTGGATTCTGCAATTAGTCCCGTTCGTCTTGATGGGACTACTTCTGATATTTATTCTGCGACAAGCACAAAGCGGAGGTAGCCAAGCGCTCTCGTTCGGCCGTTCTCGAGCGAAATTGCTGTCAGAAAACCGCCCCAAAGTCACCTTCAACGACGTTGCGGGGATCGAAGAGGCGAAGCAAGAGCTGGCGGAAGTCGTCGAGTTTCTCAAATATCCGAAGAAATTCCAAGCCCTCGGTGCGCGCATCCCCAAGGGTGTGCTGCTGCTCGGGCCGCCCGGCTCCGGAAAGACGTTGCTCGCTCGCGCGATTGCCGGCGAAGCCGGCGTGCCGTTCTTTTCGATTTCGGGCTCGGATTTCGTCGAGATGTTCGTCGGCGTCGGCGCCTCACGCGTTCGCGATCTCTTCGAACAAGCGAAGAAGAGCGCACCGTGTATCGTCTTCATCGACGAGATCGACGCCGTCGGGCGCCAACGCGGCGCCGGCTTAGGCGGCGGACACGACGAGCGCGAGCAAACGCTGAATCAATTGCTCGTCGAGATGGACGGCTTCGATCCGAACACGGGCGTCATATTGATCGCGGCGACGAACCGTCCCGACGTGCTCGATCCCGCGCTGCTGCGTCCGGGTCGCTTCGACCGCCAGATCGTAGTCGACCGTGCCGACGTGAGGGGCCGTGCGCAGATTCTCGCCGTGCACGCGCGAAACAAGCCGCTTTCCAAAGAGATCTCGCTCGAGACTCTGGCCAAGCGGACGCCTGGTTTCTCGGGTGCCGATCTCGAGAATCTTTTGAACGAAGCCGCGCTGCTCGCCGCGCGCCAGAACAAATCCGTGATCGAGATGTCCGATTGCGAAGAGGCAATCGATCGCGTCATCGCGGGTCCCGAGCGCCGCTCTCGCATCATCTCGCAAAAAGAAAAAGAAATCGTCGCGTACCATGAGTCCGGCCACGCCATCGTCGGCGGAATGCTGCCCAACGCGAATCCCGTGCATAAGGTGACGATCATCTCGCGCGGCATGGCTCTCGGCATAACGATGCAGCTGCCCACGGAAGACCGCTACCTGATGACCCGTGCCGAGATCATCGATCAAATCACGGGCCTCTTGGGAGGACGCGTCGGGGAAGAGATTCAGTTCAAAGAAATCACGACGGGCGCCAGCAACGACTTCGAAAAAGCAACGGAATTGGCGCGCCGCATGGTGACGCAGTACGGCATGTCCACTCAGCTCGGCCCCGTGCAATACGGCCGCGGCAATCATCAAGTCTTTCTCGGCCGCGATCTGGGCGAAGACCGCAACTACTCTGAAGAGATCGCGAGCAAGATCGACGCGGAAGTCCGGCAGATCATCGAAGAGTGCTACCGGCACGCGCGCGAGCTGCTCGAAGCCAATTGGAGCAAAGTGCAGCGGATGGTCGAGTCGCTTCTGGAGCACGAAACGGTCGAGGCGGAAGAAGTCCAAGCGATTCTCTCGGAAACACCGTATCCGCGCCCGGTCGTCGCGACCGAGCCCGTCGAGCTGCCCGCCGCTGCTGCTGCTCCGGCCGATCCGGAGACCAAGCCCGACAAACCTAAACGGCTCCCGCCGAACATTTCGCCAGAGCCCGCCTAAGGGTCCAGAGCAACGTGCGCAGCGCATGGCGGCTCGTCGCCGCCTTGGGCGTCATGCTTCTCGGTGCCGCGGCTACGCCGCCGGTGACGACGCTGAAGCTCGCCGGAGGCGCGACGGGGCTCGTGCGTCCGCAAAGCGGTGCGCCGGTTGCTGCCGTCGAGCTATGGTTCCGCGCGCCGTCGATCGGCTTCGACGCGACGCCGCATCCCGGCATCTCGCACCTCGCAGCGCTCGCGGTGGCCGCATCGCAGCCGATTACCGGAACGCCCCTCGCCGCGCTCGTCGCGCGCTCGGGCGGACGCTTCAGCGTTGCCGTGTATCCGCAAACGGTTGAAGTCTCGGCGCTGGTGCCGGCGACCGAAGCGGCAGCGATCCTGCGGACGATGAGCGGCGTATATTTCACGCCGGTACTCACGCAAGACGGCCTTTCGCAAGCCCTCGTCGAGATCAAGACCGACCAGAGATTGCGGGAGATCGCGGAACCCGAGCAGACGTTGCGCGACGCACTGTTCGACGCGCTCTTTTCCGGCGGCGCGGACCATTTCTCACCCAGTGATCTCGGTGACGGCACGGCGCCCACACTCGATGAAGTGCGTGAATTCGCGACGCGCGCGTTCCGCGCGCCGAATGCGACGGTCGTTCTTACCGGCGCGGTCGACGCCGCCCTCGCGAACTCAGCGGTACCCGGTCGCACCGAATCCGGCGCTGCAGAGCCTCCCGGCACGGCCGCAGCCGACGTTCGCGCGCAGCCGGAAAGCGTATCGCGACCCGGGCCGGTTCCCGGATTCGGCTACGCGTGGACGGGACCAGCGATCAACGAAGAACGCGCCGCAACGGCGCTCGATTTCGTTGCAGACTACCTTTTCAACAACGATACCGGTTCGGTGACGCAACAATTGCAAAATCTCGACGTCGGTGTCGAAGCGCAGTACGTCACATATCACGATCCCGGCGTGTTCTATGTAGAAGTCACCGGGCCACAGGCTGAAGTCGTGCGTGCAAGAATTGATGAGGCAATCGCAGCGATGAAGAGCCCACTCGACGCAAAGGCGTTCCAAAAGGCACGGTTGCGTTTCGAATATCACGTGATGAGCGACGTTTCGACGCCGCTTGCGCTCGCCGATAACTTTGGCTGGTACGCCAGCGAGGGCAACGCCGCGTATGCTCCCGGTGCAGATTTGGAAGACGGCCGTTACATGAGCTCGGTACGCGCGCTGACGCCGGAGTTCGTCGCGCAAACGGTGAGCAAATACCTGAGCGGTTCGCCGGCGAAGGCAATGCTGACCGCGAAATGATCGTGCGCGCAGTTCTTGCAATGCTGTTCACCGCGGCGCTGGTCGTACCGGCGCTCGCAGCAGCAGATCGCTATCCGGCAACGACGCTCGTCGGCGACGTGCCGGCACAAGTCGATGCAGACGCAACGCTTGCGGGAATGCAAATTTTCTTGCCTGGCGGTCTGGAACGGCAGACCAGCGTGCAAAACGGATTTGCTGCGCTGCTCGGTGAGGTCGTCGCGCAAACGCCCATGCAAAATGACGGCAGTGAGGTGCCGCTGCGCGATGCGATTGCGGCGCTGGGCGCCAATTTAACCGTCACCGTCGAGCCCGAAGACGTTCGCTATTACATCGAAGGACGTCCGGCTGCCGTCGTCGGCGCGCTCGGACTATTGGGCACGGCGCTCGCCTCACCGGGTTTTTCGACGAAAACGCTGGCCGCCGCGAAACGTGCGTTACGTCTGCGTATCATCGAGTCCGATCAGAGTCCCTTCGGTGTGGTGTCGACCATGCTGCGCAGCAGCTATTATCGAGGGACGGGGGCGGGATACGCTCCGACGGGCTCCCCCGAAATCGTCATCGGCGCGTCGCCAAAGGCGCTCAAAGACTTTTGGGCCGGCAATTACCTGCAGGGCGGCGCTTCGCTCGCAGCGGCCGGACGCGTCGACGAGGGAATGGTGCGCGCGGCTCGTGCTGCGATCGCAAAATTGCCGCAGGGTACGCCGCAACAGCTCGCGCTGCAAGTGCGCAAGCCGTCGGATCCACCCACGCGCATCATCACGCATCGCGATATCGGCTTGCCTTGGATCGGCATCGGGTTCGCCGCGCCGGCGATCGGCACAAAAGATTTTGCGCCGATGCTCGTCGTGCAATCCATTATCGATTCGTTAGGCCGCACCGACGCGATCGTTAGCCGCCCTGTAGCGCTTCGACCGATCAACGCCGTGTATCAGTACGACGTGCGTCCGGCGAATTTCATAATCTATTCCAGCGGAAGCAGCCTCGGCTCGACGACGGGCCTGCGCGAGATTTTCGCGGCGACCGACCTGCTCTCGTCCAAGCCGCTCGATGCTGCGGTCATCGCGCGATACCGAACGCTCGCGACCGCCCAGTTTGTCATGCAAAACATCACTCTCGAAGATCGTTCCGCGCTCGTCGGCACGTTCACGCGTTTCGGACTCGACGGCAATGCCGCCAACGGCGTCCTCAGCGATATCGCTGCCGTTACGCCCGCAGACGTCGAGCGCGTCGTCAAAGCCTATCTCGCCAAGTACACGGTCGCGATCATCCTGCCGCGCGCCAACAAAGCGGCCTTGCCAAAACCGCAACACTGAACGTCGCGCTCGTCCACGACTATCTGAATCAGCGTGGCGGCGCAGAGCGCGTTTTCGCGCACATTGCGGCGGCATGGCCCGAGGCGCCCGTGTATACGGCGCTTTACGACGCGAACAGCTGCGGCGATTTGGTGGCTGCGTCCCGCGTGCGGACGTCCTTCTTGCAGCACGTTCCGCTCGGGCGCCGCTTCTTTCGCGCGCTCGCGCCGCTCTATCCGGCGGCGTTCGAGGCGTTCGATTTTTCCGGATACGACCTGATCGTCAGCTCGACGACGGCATGGGCGAAGGGCGTCATTTTTCCGCCGAGCGCCGTTCACGTGTGCTATATCAATACGCCGAGCCGCTTCTTGTTCGAATACGATCGCTACGTGGGTGGATTAGGCGCCGGTACGATTGCAAAACCGGTGATCGGGATGCTTGCGGCGTGGGATCGACGCGCTGCGATGCGCCCGACGGCATTTATCGCAAATTCGCAAAACGTGGCGCAGCGAGTGCGCGCGCATTACGGGCGCGATGCATTTGTCTTGCCCTGTCCGGTCGACGTCGATCGTTTCTCGCTCGCCGGCGGAGATGGCGAATACTTCCTCATCGTCTCGCGATTGCTTCCCTACAAACGCGTCGAGCTTGCGATCGAAGCCGCGCGAATTGCAGGCGTGCGTTTGCTGGTTGCAGGTGAGGGGCCTATGCTCGAGACGTTGCAGCGGCTTGCGCGCGGGACGCCGGCCGACGTTCTCGGCTGGGTCTCGGACGACAAAATTGCATCGCTGCTCGCGGGCGCCAAAGCCGTCATCGTGCCCGGAGAAGAAGATTTTGGGCTCGTGCCTTTGGAAGCAGCCGCGTGCGGACGTCCCGCGATCGCACTGCGGCGTGGCGGCGCGCTCGAGACCATCGTCGAGGGCGTAACGGGAGAATTTTTCGAGCGACCCGATGCCGAATCGCTCGCCGCGGCGCTGCGCGCGTTCGATAGGAACCGCTACCAACCGGAGAGGCTGCGCGCCCACGCGCAGCAATTTGCGCCGCATCGGTTCGCTGAAAGGCTACGCGGTCTGATTGGCGAGATCGTGCAATACGGCGAGGATGGCGCGCGCCGGCGCGTCGCGAGCGGCGCGATCCCAGCGAGCGGCGCCTAGCGCGCGTAAGCGCGAGGCGACGTTGCGGTCGCGGACGACGTTCCGCAGCGCATCGCGCCAAGCGCCGGCGTCGTGGGGCGGCAGCAGCATCGCCGCATCGCCCGCGGCTTCCGGCAGCGCACTCGCATTCGCGGCAAGCACGGGGGCGCCGCAGGCTTGCGCCTCGACGACCACGAGGCCGAAGCCTTCCGCGAGCGAGGGCACCGCGACGCACGCGGCCGCGCGGTAGAGCGCGCGAAGGCGCTCGTCGTCCGGAGTTTCGCGCACGATTCGAGTTCCGTGTGAGGCAGCTTCGCGAGCCGTGTCGTCCGCGAGCGAGCCTGCGATTACCAGCGTAACGTCGCCTTCGGGAAAGGCTTGGGAAAACGCCTCGATCAGCAGGCGCGCATTCTTACGCTCTTCTTGCGCACCGACCATGAGTACGTAAGGACGCGCGGGCAGCGACGCATCGTTGTTTTCTCCGCTCGAGAAAAAAGGGTCCGGCGCGAGCGGGATTACCGTAATGCGCTGGCCGGCAACGCTGAGCTCGCGTTCGATTTGCGTGCGGCTCCATTCCGAATCCGTGGCGATCAGCGTTGCCTCGCGCGCTGCGCGAAACATCGGGCCTTGCACGCGGCGCCGCGCAATCCAATTCAGATCCTTTTCGTGTAGCGCGAACGTGTCGTGTATATGGACGAGCGACGGTGCTTGTGCTGCAAAGCGAATGCCGTTCCACGGATACCAGATCGCGTCGTAGCTCGCACGTTTCGCGTCGCGAACATTCTCGATCAGCGTGAAGACGATGCCGGATTCCTGTGCAGCCCGCAGTACGCCGCGTACGATTCGCCCCATGCCGCGCCGGTCGCGCTGCAGGTTGAGCGCATCGACGGCGAGCTTCACGCCTTCTTGACTTGCGCGAGCAATAAAAACGTCAAGGTGATTGCGTTAAAGGAGCCGTGCGTGATCATCGACGACCACAGAGATCCGGTGCGCGCGTACACGGCTGCCAGGACGATGCCGCCGCCCGCAAGGGGTAAGATTCCCGCCGCTTGTCCGTGCGCAGCGCCAAAGATCAAACCACTGATGATTGCGGAGACGGCAAACGGAAAGCGCCGCCAAAGCGCGTTGAAGATGAAGCCGCGAAAGACGAGCTCCTCCACGAACGGCGCAAGCGTAACGGCGACGATCGCCATCACGTTCAGCCATAAGCCGGGCTGCGAGTTTTGAAAAAGACGAATGGCATTTTGCTCCGGCGGCTTGCCGAAAAGCGCTTCCTCGATCGCGCCGATTCCGATCACGACCAGCCACATGGCTACGGCACCGCCGAAGCCGTTGAAGATCTCCGCCGCGCCGAGCGTTCCGAGAAGCTCGCCGAGGCTGCGGCGGGCCAGGAGCGGCAACACGATCGCCATGTAGCCCAGGATTGGGATGTAGCCGAGAACTTGCGCTTTCACGATTGCCGGTGTGAGCTGCGGCGCCCCGCTGTTTTGCGGCGTCACATGGAAGCCCCGCAGCAAGAGCACGAGCGTGAATAAATAGACAATGATGCCGCCGATCGCCGCTGCCAGCGACCCCCAAACCGGAAAAGCGTCAGCCGCCCAACTTCGCGGCGAGCTTGGCGAACGTTGCAAGATCGAGTTGTTCTGCACGAATCTCCGGATTGAGGTCGAGCGCTTCGAGGGCAGTTAGGGTCTGGTCGCGCGGAGCGCCCAGCGCGCGCAGCAGACTGTTGACGAGCGTTTTGCGCCGATATGCGAACGCGGCCTTTACGACCTCGTCGAACCTCCTGAGGTTTCCAATATCGACCGACTGCGACGGTTCCAACACCGCGACCGACGACTCCACGTTGGGTTGCGGCCAAAAATGGGTTCGTCCGATCGTAAACGCGCGGCGAACCCGCATGCGTGCCGCGACGACGAGCGTCAGGCTGCCATATGCCGGGGTGGACGGTTTGGCGACGAGCCGATCGATCACGTCTTTTTGCAGCATCACCACCATGCGCTGCGGCGGACGTGGCAGACGTGCGATCTCGGCCACGAGCGGCGTGCCGACGTTATACGGTAGATTGCCGGCGAGGCGCCAATCGCCCAGCGCCGCGTATTCGTCGTAAGGGTACGCGAGCGCATCCGTCTCGACGATGTCGACGCCGTGCAAGTCTTCGCGGTCGCGCAGCAACGCGACGAGCTTTGCATCGATCTCGAGGGCGGTGACTCGCGCGCCGTGCTCGACGAGTGAAGCCGTGAGCGCTCCCGTACCGGCTCCGACTTCGAGGACGCGAACGTCGCGGTCGTCGCCGAGCGTCAGCGCGGAGACGCGGTCGGCGATCGTGCGGTCGAGAAGAAAATGCTGCCCGAGCGATCGCCTCGGTCGCAAACCGCGCGCGAGCAGCTCGGCGCGCGCGTCTATCTCAGAACGAAGACGCGCACGGGGCGCTCGCCGAAGTGTATTGCCGACTCATACGAATTGAACCCGAGATCGATTCGGTATCCTTTTATCGCACCGCCGGTATCACCCGCAAGCGCGGGACCATATCCTTCGATAAACAAACGCGTGCCGAGGGGAATGACCCGCGGGTCGACGGCGACGATGCCGAACCCCGCCGGTAAGCCGATGGCCGTCGTTCCGGAGCATCCGTAGCAATGCGGATCGTAGGCCGTCGCCAACATGTCAAACGCTTGGTTTGCGAAACGCACGATCTCGTTCACGCTGCTTTTCGCAAGATGCGCGTAGTGGTCGTAGGCAACAACGCCGCTGAGTACGATCTTGGGTTTCCCCGGGCGGACGACGTGCGATGTCAGCACCTTGCTATCGACGTGCCGGTTGTTGTCGTACCGTGTGTATTGCACGACCTTCTCACGGACGGCGGGAGTGCCGTGCTCGATCGTCTTGGTCTCCAGCGGCCCGAGCTTCAGCGAAAGGCGATGCTCGACTTCCGGACTCCCAATCTCGCGTTTGTGCTCGACCCAGCGCGAGACGTGGACGACGCGGACCGTCTCGCCGGCGTGAATCCGGCGATCTTGTGTCGGAACCACATAATCGCTGCCGTGAAGCGTGACGTTGTGCTGCGTCAATAGCGCACCAACCGTCGGCGCAGCAGTCTTCAGTTTTTCCACGACTCCGTGCACGCGCAGCATCACGGGAACGGCCGCGCGGTAACTCACGCGCAAGCCCTCTTCGAGCGGCGCGCCGAGCGAGGGCTGCACTGCATCGCTGGGTGAGGGATTGATTCCACGCTGCCGTAAGAAATCGCCGACCGTGACGGCGTTGCTTTCTAACTGTTGTTGCTTGTTACTACTTGTCAAGTAGACGGTAACAGGTGTCGGTTGTATGCTACGTTCTAGGGCAACGACCCGCTCCTTTACAACGGGGGCCGAAGCCAGCGGCAAAACCGCAGCGATGGAAAGCATTCCAGTCGCCAAAAAACGCAGCGGTTTCGTCGTGCCGTTGTGCAGACAGGGCTCCTTTTCGGGCAGGCAGCGTCACGCGCGCGACGACCGTGCTCGCGGCGGTGCTGCAGAACCGATGAAATGCGACCTTGAAAACGTCTCTCCCCAAAAATTGGGGAAACGCCACATGGCGGCGTAGGGCGCCCGGGCGGACGCGGCGAGGATAGCACAACCGTAAAGGCTGCGTCAAATCCGTAGGTCGCTATGGGATGAGTACCGCTTGCGCGCCGCAAAGCAGCAGTTGAACAAATGCGCGTCGGTATTTTCTCTGAGTGCTATCACCCGATCCAAAACGGCGTCGTCGCGAGCATCGACGCGTTGTGCGAAGGTTTGCGCGCTGTGGGCCACGATGCGGTCGTCGTAGCGCCCACCGGAGAAGTGTGCGTTCCTTCGTTACCTCTTCCCACGCGCACGGCTTATCGTCTCGTGCTGCCGCTGCTGGGCGCGCGCAAGCGCGCGCACGTGAAGAGTTTCTCGATTATTCACACGCACTCGCCATTTGTTACCGGTTGGATGGGCGCGCGCTATGCACGACGTTTCGGATTACCGCTTGTGTTTACGTATCACACGCGCCTCGAGGAGTACGCGCATTACGTTCCGTTCGAGCGGAATACGACGCGACGCGCGGCCGGCGCGCTGACGCGGACGTACGCCAATCTCGCCGATACGGTCATCGTCCCGACCCCGTCTATGGAGGCGCGGCTACGAGCGCTGGGGGTACACGCGCCGATCGAAGTCGTCCCGAGCGGCATCGACGTTGCGCGCTTTTCCGGCGGGCGACGCGATTCCGATTGGCGGCGCAATCTCGGCGCCGGCCCGGACGGCCGCATTCTGCTGCTCGTCTCGCGTCTGGCGCGTGAGAAGAACGTCGAGCTGGCTTTTGCGGCCCTCGCGGCCCTGGGCGACCCGAAGGTGCATCTCGTCCTGGCCGGGGACGGACCCGAACGATCGGCCCTCGAGGCTGCCGTCAAGGCCGCCGGCATCGAGGCACAGACGCACTTCGTCGGCCACGTCGCACGCGAGGCGCTGCCTGACGTCTACGCGTCGGCCGACGCGTTCATCTTCCCGAGCACGACGGAGACGCAAGGCCTCGTCTTGGCCGAGGCTCTCGTCGCCGGCTTGCCCGTCGTCGCCGTCGATACGCCGGCGACGCGCGACGTGCTGGCGGGTGCGGGCCGTCTCGTCGCTGCGGATCCGTCGGCTTTGGCATCCGCGCTTCGGGAGACACTGGCGGCGCCGCGGTCCGATCAGAGTGCCGCGCATTTGGCACAGCAGCGGTTTAGTCTGGATCTGCAAACTCACCGCATCGTCGCGATTTACGAGACGCTGCTGGAAGAGCGCAGGACCGCCTAGATCGCTATCGAACATATGTTCGATCAAGGACGCCATCGCCATGACCGCCAGAAACCTCAAGCTCAAGAAGCCTTTGGACGCGCAGATCGCCTTCGCGGCGAACCTGCGTGGCGACGGCGTGGCTTACGTGTCGATCGACGGCGAGGAGCAGCCGCTGCGGGTGCCGTTCCATTGCGACCGCCGGCCGGCATTGCTGGAGCGCGAGGTCGCCTATGCCGCGCTGACTGCGGTCGCGAGCGTGCTTGCAGCGCAACGCGTGCGCTCCGTGCGATTGGCAATACCGGACGAGCGCGTGGTCTCCGATCTTTTGGAACGCCGGCCGCTGCCGCTCGCGCTGGTGCTGCTGTACGTGCAATTGAAGTGCCGGCTCAACACGTTTGCGAGAGCTGAAGTTACGCTCGGGTCCCCAATCGAGGATCTCGCAAATCGCGCGCGCGCAGAAGTCGAGCTCGCGGCCGCGGCCTAAACGAGTTCGCATCGTCCGCGCGATGCTGCCTCGGGATACCGAATCGCTCGCGCGCTATTTGATCGGAAAGATCGTCGTCTCATACTCCGGCGGAAAACGCACGGCAGGTCGCATCGTCGAGGTTGAAGCGTATTTAACCGGAGATCCGGCGTCGCATGCCTTTCGCGGCATGACGCGCAGGAATGCGGCGATGTTCTCCGAGCGCGGATACGCGTACGTGTATCGCATTTACGGAACGAGCTGGTGCTTGAACGTCTCGAGTCGAGAGACCGGCGTCGGCGAAGCGATTCTCGTGCGCGCGCTCGAGCCGCTCGAGGGAATCCGGGCGATGCGATTGCGCCGCCGGCACGTCCGGGATCGTGATTTATTACGGGGACCCGGACGATTATGCGAAGCGCTCGGCATCGACGGCGCAGTCGATGGCATGGATCTCTGCGCGCTGCGCGCCGCCGTGCGGCTTTTCGACGACGGTGCGCGGCCACATATCGGCGTTTCGACGCGCATCGGTCTCACGCGCGCTGCCGAGCGAGAGCTGCGGTTTTACGCGCGCGGTAGTACGTGGTTGAGCGGCCGCGTCGGGCTCTCACCATGAGACTGCAGCGCTATCTCGCGCAAGCCGGCGTCGCATCCCGCCGCGCATCCGAAGCACTGATCGTCGCCGGTCGCGTCGCGATAAACGGAAAAATCGCGCGAGAGCTCGGAACTCGCGTCGAGGCCGGCGATCGCGTGGAGCTCGATGGCCGCAGCCTGCATCCGGAACGCAGAGAAATCGTTGCGCTGAATAAGCCCGTCGGCGTCGTGACGACGATGCGAGACCCCGAAGGGCGAAAGACCGTTGCCGATCTCTTGCGCGAGCTGCGCTCGCCTGCGGCGCCGCGACTCGTACCGGTCGGCAGACTCGACTACGACACGTCGGGGCTCTTGCTTCTAACGAATGACGGCGATCTCGCATTTGCGCTGACGCATCCGCGTTTTGGCGTGGAGAAAGTCTATCGCGTGACGTTGCGCGGGCGACTCGGGAGTGAGGTCGTTAGCCGCTTGCAACAAGGCATAACGCTCGACGGGAATCGCACGTCCCCGGCGCGATTGCGCGTCGTCGCAACGGCAGCCGATCGTTCCGTGGTCGATTTGACGATACACGAAGGCCGCTATCGCCAAGTGCGCCGCATGTTCGAAGCCGTCGGACATCAGGTGCTGGCGCTGCAGCGGCGCCGTTTCGGCCCGATCGGTCTCGGTGGCCTTGCACCGGGAAAGCTGCGCGCGCTAGACCAGCACGAGCGCAAGGCGCTTGCGGCGTTGGTGCGAAGCCCGCGGGAATGACGAGAGTCCGCGGAATCCGGGGTGCGATTCAGGCCGCGCGGGACGATCGCGATGCGATCCTCGACGCAACGGAGCGGCTCATCATTGCAATTCGAGAGAAAAACCGTTTCGAGCTCGAGGACGTCGCGTCGGCCCTGTTTACCGTTACGCCGGATTTGCGCGCGGCGTTTCCTGCAAGCGCGGCTCGCAAGTTGGGATGGACCGGCGTTCCGTTGCTGAACTTCACGGAAATTCCGGTTCCTGGAGATTTACCGCGCTGCATCCGCACGATGATTCTCATTAACACGACGCTTTCGCAAAGCGAGATCGTGCACGTGTATTTGGACGGCGCCGTCGCGTTGCGACCGGATCTGCAGCGACAGTGAGTTTTGGCGCTCCGCTTGGAATCGCCGGCGTTGGTTTGATCGGCGGCTCTATCGCACTCCGCGCGAGACGGGCCGGCATTTCCGTCGTCGGGTTCGATCGCGATGCCGACGCCACAGCACTTGCGGATTCCGCTGCGCAATCGCTCGAAGAGCTCGCATCGCGTTGCCGCACGGTGGTGCTCGCCCTGCCGCTCGACGCGACGCTGGAGGCGATCGACGCTTTGCGATCCCGAGCGTCATCGGGAGTCGAGCTCGTCATGGACGTCGCGTCGGTGAAAACACCGGTCATGCAGCGCGCGGCAAACTGGGCGCCATTTGTAGGAACGCATCCGATCGCCGGAGCCGAGCGCGGCGGCGCGGCGCACGCGCGCCAGGATCTTTTTGTCGAACGCACTTGGACGTACGTGCCGTCTCTCCCGGAACGCGATTCGCACGTATGTTCGTTTATCGAAGCGATGGGTGCGCGGCCGTTCCCAATCGATGCCGAGCAGCACGACCGTGCGTTGGCGTTGACCTCACATCTGCCGCAGCTGATATCGACGACGCTCGGTGCCATGCTTGAGCAATCGGGGATTTGCGCCGAGCTGGGCGGAACGGGTCTCGCCTCGACGCTGCGTCTTGCCGGTTCTCCCTGGGCGCTTTGGGAAACGATCTTGCGGGCGAATGCCTCAGCGGTCGGGGCAGCCGCGCGCGAATTCGCCGAACGGCTCGGCGCCTTGACCCAGGAGTTGTCGGCAGGAGAACTCCCGCGCACGGCGTCCTCCTTCGAAAGCGCAAATCGCGCGTATGAAAAATTCTCACGAGAACCGCAATAAAAGGTCTTCTTATGATGAATAGATCCACAGGACGGATCGCGTATGCGGCCGCAACGCTCGCGACGGTACTTGCGCTGACCCGCGCAGCCGGCGCGCAATCCCCGGTTTATCACGAGCCGCCAAAGCTCATCAAGCAGGGTGCGAGCACTGCGCCGATCCCCGGTCCCGGTACGGTCGTCGTGCAAGTCTACGTCAAGTCGGACGGCACGTTCAAAGTTACGCGCGTCATAAAATCGACGAACCACCAAGATGACGAAGCCGCGCTCGAGATCGCGCGCACCTCGAAATACGCGCCGGCGACGGAAGGGAAGAAGAAGGTCGCCGAATTCTACGATTTCACGTTGAAGTTCACGGCAGGTTCGGCTTCAGCTTCATCTTCTTCGAGCAGCTCCGCGTCGAGTAGCAGGGCAACGAGCGGACCGCTGGAGGAAGCGGTCACCGATTATCACGCCGGAAAATATTCCGAATCGGCGGCCGCGTTTGACAAGGTCTCGAGCGTGCCGCCCCAATTCAAGTTGATTGCGGCGAACGCATATGCCAGAGCCGCCGAAGCGGCGATCTCCGCCAAAGATGGCGCGACCGCGGTCGCCGACGCGACGAAGGCAAACCAGCTTTCACCCGGTCCTGCAACCTTTAATTTGCTCGGCACGGCACAAATTCAGACCGGCGACAATGCCTCTGCGGTTCACTCGCTCGAGCAAGCGCGTACGCTGGCTTCGAGCGATTCGAAGATCGATGCCAAACAGCGCGCAACGATCGATGGCAACTTGGTCGCCGCGTACGTGGAAGCGGGGCAAGTCGACAAAGTACCGGCGCTCTTGCAAGAGATCAAAGAACTCGATCCCACGAACACGGCCGCAGCGTCGCGCGTCGTCACATACTATTCGACGAAAGGTGACGAGGCGGCGAAGGCGGGCGACTCCACCACCGCCGCGTCGATGTTCGATAAAGCCGGTGCGCTCGGCGGGCCTTATGCTGCGACGATGTATACAAAAGAGGCAATTGCGTTGATGCAAGGCACCAAGCCGGATTGGAAAGCGGTAAAAGCCGCGGCGGATAAGGCGTTGGCGGTCAAGCCGGATGACGCCGCCGCAAACCTGGCCGAAGGCGTGGCCCTCGCAAACGATGGGAAGAAAGCGGAAGCCATAACCTACCTTCAAAAAGCCGACGCGTCGGCCAAGGCGGCCGGCGATTCAACCGTCGCTTCCAAGGCGGAGCTGTTCCTGAAACAGCTCGGCTCCGGGAAGTGAGAATCGAGAAAAGTAGTACTGCTGCTAGGAGAAGAGCCTGGGCTGGCAAAAGAGCGCGAGTTGCGCCGGGCTGTAGGGCCCGCATTTTTGTGAGTTTACGGGCGGGAGGCTGTTACCGCGGTGGGTGAATTTTTCGGAAACTTTTGGTACTTCATCGTTGCCGGCGGCGTGGCGATGTGGGCATTGCTCTTACTCTCGATCATCGCCGTCGCGATCGTCATCGAGCGATTGCTGTTCTTCGCATCGCAGAAAAGCGATAGCCGCACCTTGTTGCGGCAAATCGGCGAGCGAATCGCTGCCGACGATCTCACGGGCGCGCTGAAAGTGTGCCGTCAGAATCGCGGCATGTTGCCTCGCATTCTCGAGTTCGGACTGCTGCGCGGCGAGAAAAATCGCGCCGACATCACGGACGCGCTGTCCATCGCCCTGATGGAAAACCTGAACATGCTCGAGCGCAACTTGGGCGTGATCGGTACGACGGCGGTCATCGCGCCTTTCGTCGGGCTGTTCGGAACGGTTCTCGGTATCATCCGAGCATTCCAAGACATCGCGCTCAAAGGCAACTCGACGCCGGCCGTCGTTGCAGCGGGTGTCTCGGAGGCATTGATCACCACGGCCGCGGGTCTGTTCGTGGCCGTCATCTCCGTTATTTTCTTCAATTTCTTCAAGACGCGTATCAAGGCGTTCAACCAAGAAATGATCGTGGCATCGAACCAGCTCGCCGAAATGCTGCACTTCCACAACACCGGCGCGCCGATCCCAACAGATCTCTACACGCCCAAGGGCTCGCAGTCGCCGCAAGCGGCAAAAGCCTAACCTCCGTAGATGGCACTTACCGGAGCCGCGCAAGACGACGATGTGATGGCGGAGATCAACATCACGCCCTTTACGGACGTGCTTTTGGTGTTGCTGATCATTTTCATGATTCTCGCCGCCCTCGTCACCCCGCCGGGCTTCCAAAAACAGCTCCCGAACAAGTCGAACCCCAATCAAGTCAACACCGACGATAAGCGCAAGTCGATCGAAGTCGACGTCAACAATAAGGGAGTCATCTTCGTCGACGGCAAGGTTTCGAACGAGAAGGCGATTTACGGTGACATGGCGGCCGTCGAACGCAAGCGCGGAGATCTTCACGTATCGATCGTTGCCGATGCGAAAGCGCCCTATGGGCTCATCGTTCGAATTCTCGACGCGGCAAAACAAGCCGGTTTGGACGACGTCGGTTTCGTGACGTCGTAGCGAGGCAGCATGGCTGTAACCACAGGACAAGACGGTGAAGAGGTAATGTCGACGATCAACATCACGCCCTTTACGGACGTGTTGTTGGTTCTCTTGATCATCTTCATCATTCTGGCGTCGGTCACCAAAGAACCCAAGCTTCCGGATGCCCATAACAAGGTAAAAGTTACGGACTCGCAGATCGTCGTGATCGTCGACGAGCACAATCACATTCAGATCGGCTCGGAACAAGTCGATATCGCGCAGGCGGCCGCAGCCTTCAAGCGGCTCGCGGATAACACCGGCCACGTTTACCGCAGCGTCATCATCAAAGCCGATCCCAAAGCATCGTATGGAACGATTTTGCAAGTGATGGACGCAGCGAAGAAGGAAGACTTAGTCGATTTCGGCTTGGCAAATCACGTCGAAGGCGCGCCTGAAGGCGCGATAGGTTCGTAGTGGTTACGGACCACTAAAGTTTCTTGATGGCACAAAATCCAACGCCGCCCGAACGGCGGCCGACGAACACGATCGACAACGTGCTGGCGTATTCCAAGCGTTTCTTGCTATACGGCTTTGGCATATCGATCGCGCTACATCTGTTATTCGGTCCCTTCATCGAGTGGAAACATTCTAATCAGGAGAAGCAAGAAGTCGAAAAAGTCTCAGTGACCAAAAAAGTCACGAAGATAGCGACGCCGCGACCGACCCCGACACCGACACCGACACCGAGACCGACGCCTACGCCGACTCCGCCGCCCAAGGTAACGCCGACGCCTCAGCGAGAGACGCCGCCGCCAAAACAAGTACGGCTGAAGGTCAACGTGCCGAAGCAGACCTCAAAGAGCGTTTCAGGTCAATCCAGCGAGCAGCAGTACAACGTGAAGACCGGCTCGCAGCAAGGCGTGCCCCAGGGTGTGCTCGCATCCGGGCCGCCGGCAACGGTTGCGCCGACCGCGACGGTCGCTGCCACGGCCAAACCGAGTTGTGCGAATCCCAACCAGGTTGCCACGGCAACGCAGAAAGTAGTGCCCGATATGCCGGAAATTGCGCGGCAGATGGGCGCAACGGGGACGGCGCAGATCAAAGTAACGCTCGACCCGAACGGAGGCGTTACTGCCGTTACGATTTTCAAGTCGACAAACAACAAGGCGCTCGACCAAGCCGCATTGCAAGCCGCGCAGCAATCGAAATATGCTCCCGAAGTCCGCAATTGTCAGCCGGTCGGCGGCAGCTACCTTTATACGGTAACGTTCGAGAGCCAGTAATCTTTTTGCCGAGCCAGGGTACCTGAGCGATAGATGACCTTCGCACAGGCTATGGCCATCGCCATCCTGCAAGGATTCAGCGAGCTGTTTCCGATCAGCAGCCTCGGCCACACCGTCCTGATTCCGGCGCTGCTACATTGGAACGTCGATCTCGCGAGTCCCGACTTCTTGGCGTTCGTCGTGGCGCTCCACTTAGGGACCGCAGCCGCACTGCTGCTCTTCTATCAGCGCGACTGGCGCGGCATCGTGCCGGCATTCATCACGAGCATCGTCCGCGGACGGTTTTCCGGTTCTGGCGAGGAGAAGCTGGCATGGCTGCTCGTCGTCGGAACGATCCCCGTCGGATTGCTCGGATTTCTCTTCGAGCATGAAGTGCGCGCGTTGTTTGCGTCGCCGTTGCCGGTTGCAGTATTCCTGTTTGCGAACGGTCTGGTCATGTTTGCAGGCGAGAAGCTGAAACGACGCCGGCAGACGAGGACGCTCGACGACCTGTCGTTTTTCGAAGCCATAAAAGTGGGATTAGCCCAGTCTCTCGCACTCTTACCGGGGATCTCGCGCTCGGGCTCCTCGATCGTTGCCGGGTTGATGATTGGACTCTCAGAGTCGGAAGCGGCGCGTTACTCGTTCATGCTCGCGACGCCGGTGATTCTTGCAGCAGGCTTGCTCGAACTTCCACGCTTGCTCGCGCCGAGCGCCCACGGCATCTTGATCCTGTCCGTGGTAGGCGGGATTCTGTCCGCCGTCACCGCATATCTTTCCGTCGCGTTCTTGACGCGGTATTTTCGAACCAACGATCTCCGTCCGTTCGGTTGGTATTGCGTGGTCGCGGGAGCCGTATCGTTCGCGTTATTCTCTTCCGGGATCCGCTAGGAGGCTACATGAAAGCACTGTCCATTGTACTCGCCATCGCGTTCTTCGCTCTGGCGGGATTGTATTGGACGGGCGCGGTGCAATTTGGCGTGCATGAAGCGAGCGGGCCGCACCACAAGCACGCCGTGCTCTTTGCCGCATTGGGGATTTTGTCGCTGATTTGGTTCCGTTTCCAAACGTCCTCACCGTCGCGGGTCCGGTGAACCGTCCTTCGCATATTGCTGCCGACGGCTCCGTGACGATGGTTGACGTCGGCGCAAAGAACGCTACCGAACGCATTGCCGTAGCGCGCGCGGAAGTACGGCTGACGCCAAATGCAGCCGCAGCCGTTCGCGAAGCGTCGCTTGCGAAAGGCGATGCGCTCGTCACCGCGCAAATTGCGGGCATCATGGCGGCGAAGCAAACCGCGTCGCTGATTCCGCTCACGCACCCGCTGCCGCTTGCATCCGTCGAGGTGACGTTTTCGTGGGATGGCGACACGCTGCTCATCGATGCGCGCGCAAAAACTGTGGCGCAAACCGGTGTCGAGATGGAAGCGATGACTGCGGCATGCGTTGCGGCGCTGACCGTGTACGACATGACGAAGGCCGTCGACAAAGGGATTGCGATCGAGCGCGTTCGGCTGCTGGCGAAATCCGGCGGCAAGAGTGGCTCCTGGAAAGCGTCCTGAACGGTTACCGCACCGCGATCGTCATTCTCTCCGATCGTGCCGCGAGCGGCGAACGTGCCGATGCCTGCGTTCCAGTCGTGCGCGAAATGCTCGACGAGCGCTTTGCGATCGAAGAGACGCGTATTCTTCCCGACGATCCCGCGGCACTTTCTGCAGAGTTGATCGAGTTTGCAGACGAGCGCGGCATGGCGCTGGTCCTGACGAGCGGGGGTACCGGTCTCGCTCCGCGCGACCGCACGCCGCAAGCAACCGCGGCGGTGCTCGACTACGAAGTCCCCGGCCTCGCGGAAGCGATGCGCGCGTCCTCGTGGACCCGCGTTCCTACGGCCATGCTATCGCGCGCGGTTGCCGGCGTCCGGGGGCGCACCTTGATCGTCAACCTGCCCGGCAGCCCGAAAGCCGTCCGCGAGACCCTCACCGCCATCCTGCCCGCCTTGCCGCACGCGCTCGACTTGCTCGGCGGAGAAGTCAAAGACGGTTGAAGCGCAGCCGACGTTTCTTAATAGGGATAGGGAAATGGTAGGCACATGAGTTTCGCGGGTGCGCGAGCATATCTCTTGGCAGCGATCAACGAAACGTCGTCGCGGCACCAACCCGCACGGTTGGAGCGCACGCGCGCTTTGTTGCGCGAGCTCGGTAATCCGCAGGATCGCTACCCGACCTTGCACGTCGGCGGCACGAGCGGGAAAGGCTCGACGGCCACGATGCTAGCCGGCGCCTTAGGCGCCGCGGGCAAACGCACAGGGCTGCATACGAAGCCGCATCTATCTTCGATGACCGAGCGCATGCGCATCGACGGTGTCGCAATTCCCGAAGAGCAATTCGCGACGTTGTTGGACGCCATTCGTCCGGCGATCGAGCGCGTCGCCGCGGAATACGGCAGGGCGACCTACTACGAGACGCTCTTGGTTCTCTCGTTTGTGTATTTCGCCGAGGCAAACGTCGACGTTGCGGTGATCGAGGTCGGGCTCGGGGGCATGTTGGACGGCACGAACGTTTTGCGTCCTCAAGTTGCGGCGATCACCAATATCGGCCTCGATCGTACCGAAGCGCTCGGCAATACGGTCGAAGACATCGCGATGGACAAAGCGGGGATTGCGAAGCGCGGCGTTCCGCTCGTTTCCGACGTAGCCGACGCGGGAGCGCGCCGCCAAATCGAACGCACGTGCGCGCAGGTGGGCTCGCCGTTTTTCTCGGTGCGCGATTTGGTGCGCATCGAATCGCGCAGCGGCGAACGCTACGGCCAGAGCTTCACGCTCGTCACGCCCGCTGATCGCTATGAAATCGCACTGCCCGTTCTCGGCGCGTTTCAGCAACGCAACGCCGCGACGGCGGTGCTCGCGCTCGAGCAGCTCAAGCCCGATTTGCGCCCGACGCGCGAACAAATCGAATCCGCGATGGCGCGGCTCGTAATTCCGGGTCGCATGGAGTTCTCTCCGTCGTATCCGTCAGTCATTTTCGACATCGCGCACAGTCCGGACAAGGCGCATAGTCTCACGGGCGCGCTGCTGGAAACGTTTCCTGGGAAACGTTTCACCGCGATCGTCGCAATCGGTGAAAACAAGGACGCCAAGGGCATCTTAGCAGAGCTCGCGCGCTTGCCGGCAACATTCATCTTCACATCGTTTGAAGC
>JBOHTT010000112.1:0-27183 GCA_050733775.1 Vulcanimicrobiaceae bacterium | reverse complement strand
GAATGATGTCGTACGGCCCTTTGAAATCGAGCTCGAACGCGCTGCCCTCGAGATAGCTCATTCGCTCGGTGAGACCGGCTTCCGCAGCGCGCTCGCGCGTGACTTGGAGAACGCTCGGCCAATCGAGTGCGGTGATCCGAGCCTCCGGATTGAGGCGCGCGATTGCGAAGCCGAATTCGCCGTGCGAGGCGGCAATGTCGAGAGCCTTCGGCTTGGTGAATTTGTTCGCTTCCAGGCGAGCTGCAAGCCGCTCGGCGACAGGCCGCATCATTGCCGCCATGCTTTTCGCAAACGTCGTCCAAATCGAATGATCGTCACCGGTCACGGAATCGCTTTGCTTGCGTCCGCCGCCACGCACCGCTGCAGGCAGCTCCTGTAAGATCGTCAGATGGTGCGGTGACAGCAAGAAGTTCGCCATGTCTCCGAGATATGCGGGAGAACGGCGATCGAGAAAGGTTGCGGTGTCGACGGTTGCAGCGTAGCGCCCATCGCTTTTTTCGAGAAAACCGACGATCGTAAGATAATCGCACAGAATCCTCGCACCGCGCGACGCCACGTTGCAGGTCGCAGCAATTTCTTCAGCCGTCGCGGCACCATTGGAGACGGCCGTAAAGATCCCGAGATCGAGCGCCGCTTTGATCGCAAACGGTTTGCGCGCCTCGAACATCGATTCCATAAAGAGATCGGGGGAAGGACGAGATGTCTCAAGCATACCGCCCGTTCACGTCGCGACGCCGGCGTTCGCCTGCCGAAGCGGGCTGCGGTCCCTTGACGGCTTCGTTACCGCTGTCCCTCGACTACGGGGCTTCGCCCCTACGCTCGGGATGACACTGAGGGAACTAGGCCGCAGGAACGGCCAGGGTGCCTGCGAACGTGCGGGTGTTTTGCGGATGATGCTATTCCGCAATCTGTCATGGTGAGCGGAGGCGCACAAGGTGCGCCGGAGTCGAACCATCGAGGAATCGGAGAACTAAGATTTTGAGTCCCTATCGCGTATCGGCGGCCGCGCTGGCCGTCGGATTCAGCCTGTTGCTTGCCGCTTGCAATTCCGGCGGCGGCGGGAGCACCGTTGCAACCGTCAACGGCCACAAGATCACGAAATCCGCCTTCGACCAGAAGCTCGAAGCGAGCCCGGCCGGCCGCGGCGTGCTCAATCAGCTGATTCAAGCCGATCTGATCGATCAGTACGCGAAAGACAACCACATCGATCCGACCTCGCAGCAGGTCGACGACGAAGTGAACAAGGTAAAGGCACGCTATCCGAACGGGCAGTTCGAGCAGATCGTCAAGCAGCAAGGCCTCACCGATGCGGACGTGCGCAACATTTTCCGCGAGCAGCTCGTGCTCCAGCAAGCGGTCTCGAAAAACGTTCCGCCGGTGACCGACGATCAAGTAAAGCAATATTTCGATCGCAATCACGCCATGCTCGATAAACCCGAGCAAGTGCGCGCGCGCCACATCCTCGTTCCGGATATGAAGACAGCAGATATGGTCGAGTCGAAATTGAAGTCGGGCGGCGACTTTGCCGCGCTGGCAAAACAATATTCGACCGATCCGGCCACGAAAGAAAAAGGCGGCGAGCTCGGATTCTTCGGCCACGGGCAAATGGTTGCGCCATTTGATAAAGCGGCATTCAGTCTGCCGGTGGGACAGACGAGTGCACCCGTGAAATCGCCGTTCGGCTATCACATCATTCAGGTCGAAGAAAAGAAGCCTGCGCAAAAGGCGACGCTCGCAGCAAGCAAAGACCAAATTCACACGATGCTGCAGCAGCAAGCGGTGCAATCGCAAATTCCCGCGTTCTTGCAGAGCTTGAGGAGCAAAGCGAACATTACGGTGAGCGATTCGCGCTTCAGCGAGCTGGCCAGCACGCCGGTTCCGCCGCCACCCGCGAACGCATCGGCCGCTCCCTCGCCGGCTTCACCCGCGACGAAGTAAACCGCACGCGGCCGGTTGAACCGAACCGGCGTGATCCGCATCGTCGGGCTAGGACCGGGAGACCCGGACCTGCTGACGCTCGGAAGCCTCGAGGCGCTGCGCGCGATCGGCCGTGCGGCGACGGTGCTTGCACCGCCGGAGCTAGCGCTGTTCCTCGAGAGCGAGGGCATCGAACTCGTCCGCAACCTGGTCGAACGGCCGGCGCTCTTCGTGCGCGGCAGCCAGGATGAAATCGACACCGTCGTTGCGCGGCTCGACGCCTCGGTCGATCTCGGCCTAGGCGTCCTCGGCAATCCGCTCAGCGACTTTCCCGGGCTGCCGATCTTGCTGCGGGCTCTGGAAGCACGCGGCATGCCGACCGAAATCGTGCCCGGCGTCCCCAAGGCGACGCTCTCCGCGACGATCGCGATGCCGCTCGTTCCGCTGCCAACCGGCTCCGAGCACCATACGTGGGAAGACCTCGTCGAGATCATGGCGCGCTTGCGGCGTTCGTGCCCGTGGGATCGGGAGCAAACGCACCGCACGCTCGTGCCATACCTGATCGAGGAGTGCTATGAAGTCGCCGAGACGATCGAGCACGAGCGCGACGACGCGCTGTGCGAAGAGCTCGGCGACCTTTTGCTGCAAATCGTTTTTCATGCGCAGCTCGGAACCGAGCGGGGAAAGTTTTCGATCGCCGACGTGATCGATACGCTCTCGAACAAGATGATTCGGCGCCACCCGCACGTCTTCGGCGATCAAGTCGTCTCGGGAGTCGGCGAAGTCTGGAAGAATTGGGAGCAAATCAAGGCCGCCGAAGCAACGGGAACGGCACGTAAGAGCCGGCTGGACGGCATCCCGAAAGCGCTGGGCGCCTTACAGCGCGCGCAAAAAATGCAAGAGAAAGCCTCGCGCGTCGGCTTCGATTGGCCCGATGCGCGCGCGGTAACGGAGAAACTCGCGGAAGAGATCGCAGAGCTTACCGAAGCGCAACACAGCGGCGACCAGCGCCGCATCCGCGAGGAGATCGGCGACACGCTCTTCACGCTCGTGAACGTCACGCGCCAGCTCGGCCTCGACGCCGAGGGCGCGCTGCGGGAAGCCAACGAAAAATTTTATCGCCGATTTGCCTTCATGGAGCAACGCGCGTCCGCAGAAGGGCGGCAGCTCGGCGATCTCTCGATGGACGAATTGGAAGATCTGTGGGAGCTGGCGAAAACGGCCGCGTGACGCTGCGCGTGCGCATGAGCGCGCACGACGCACACTACGGCGGCGGTTTGGTCGACGGCGCGCGCATCCTCGGGTTGTTCGGTGACGTCGCGACGGAATTGCTGATCCGGCGCGACGGCGATGAGGGACTTTTCGCCGGATATTCTTCCGTCGAATTTACGGCGCCGGTGCATGCCGGCGACTATATCGAAGCGAGCGGAGAGATCGTGCGCGTCGGCAACACCTCGCGCGAGATGGTGTTCGAAGCGCGAAAAGTGATCGCCGCGCGACCAGATCTGGGTCCGACCGCGGCGCAAGCGTTGCCCGAGCCGCTCGTCGTGGCACGCGCGCGAGGAACTTGCGTCGTTCGTGCGGCTCGACAAGTTCCTTAAAGTTTCGCGGCTCGCGAAGCGCCGCACCGAAGCGAAAGACGCGCTCGATGCCGGGCGGATCGTCGAGCCGAAGAGCCGGCGCACGCTCAAAGCCGGCCATGAAGTCAGGCGCGGCGACGTGCTCGAGATCCATTACGCGCGCAAGGTTCTCACCGTCGAAGTGATCGCGGTTCCCGAACGCGTGGTTCCCGGCATCAAGCCACTCGATCTCTATACCGTGCTCTCGGAGCGCAAAGAAGATCCCGTCGAATGGCTGTAAACCGGGTTTCGTTTTCAGCCGACGTCAAAGACGCTTTGGCGCGCGATGTGCCGGCGACGGATGGCGCTCGCGCCGCGCTCCGTGACGGTCTCGTTCGTTACGGCGCGCGCGCCGGCGTCTTTCGGACGCAGCGTCCGGCGGTGGCGCGGCTCTTGCGCGTACTCTCCCGTGATTCCCCGGCCATCAAAAAAATTGCCGGTACGCGACTCTACCGGACGGCGACGTACGAAATTTCAGTCGCCACATCAAACGCGCGCATGTCCCGAACGAGTCAGGAGAAACGTATGGAAGCCCGCGGCGCATTCTTGGCCTGCGGGTCGCTCGCGAAGCCGGCGCACGGATATCATCTCGAATTCGTCGTCACGGACGAGGCTGCGGCGTCGCGGCTCTCTCAGATTCTTTCGCAGCTGGAGGTTACGCCGAAGCGCAGCACGCGTAAGGCGCGGCACGTCCTTTATTACAAAGGTCTGGACCAAATTGTCGCGGTCTTGAGCCAGATCGGCGCGTACAATGCCGTGCTGCAGCTGGAGGACGTGCGTGCCATAAAAGAGACGAAAAATCGCATACGCCGCCTGGTAAATACGGAGGCCGCCAACCTGGACCGCTCGGTCAGTGCCGCGGCGGCGCAGTGCGAAGCTATTGCATTTGTCGCGGACGCGTACGGCCTGCGCAAGCTCGCGCCCGCGATTCGGGAGATCGCGCAGCTGCGCATGCAGCACCGCGACGAATCGCTGGCCCAATTGGGGCGCCGCTGCCGTCCGCCCGTACCGAAGGCAACCGTAAACGGACGGCTGGCAGTCATTGCCCGCCTCGCGCGCAGGCTGCGCGAGGGCACTGCCCAGGTATAACGAAGGCACCCCCGCACGACACAAACGACGGGAGTTTTTCGGATGCGTATCGGGATCAACGGTTTTGGGCGAATCGGGCGCAACTTCACCAAGGCACTGTTGGAGCGGTATTCGCTGGTTGAAATCGCCGCTGTCAACGATCTCACGAGCGCCGCCGAGCTGGCGCATCTCTTCAAACACGACTCCAATTACGGGGCGTATGCCGGCGACGTGCGCGCCGAGGGCGACACCCTGTGCATCGACAGCCAACGCATTAAAGTACTTGCCGAGCGCGATCCCGGCAAGCTGCCGTGGAAAAATCTCGGCGTCGACGTCGTCATCGAATCGACGGGCCTCTTCACCGACGCTGCCAAAGCGGGCTTGCACATTTCCGGCGGCGGTGCCAAGAAAGTCATCATCTCCGCACCCGCCAAAGGCGAAGACATCACCCTCGTCCTCGGCGTCAACGCCGACAAGTACGATCCCGACAAGCACAACATCATCTCGAACGCATCGTGCACGACGAACTGTCTGGCAACGGCCGTGAAGCCTGTCGTCGACACTCTCGGATGGGTGCGCGGTTTCATGTCGACCATTCACTCGTACACGAACGACCAGAACATCCTCGATGCTCCTCATAAAGACATGCGACGCGCTCGCAATGCCGCGACGAACATCGTGCCGACGTCGACCGGCGCCGCCAAAGCGCTATACTTGACGATCCCGGAAGTCAAAGGAACGTTCGACGGCTTTGCGCTGCGCGTTCCAACACCGACGGTTTCGATGGTGTACCTGGTCGCGCAAACCAAAAAAGCGACGACCAAAGAAGACCTCAACGCGTTGCTCAAGCGCGCGACCGAAAGCGGTCCGCTGCACGGCCTCGTGCAGTACACGGAAGAAGAGCTCGTGTCGAGCGATTTCAAAGGCTCGCAGTATAGCTCGATCATCGATGCCGGCCTGACGAACGCCAACGGCGATCTCATTCAAATCGGTGCCTGGTACGACAACGAGTGGGGCTATTCGTGCCGCCTCGCCGACGTCGCGCACATGGTGCTGAGCAAGATGCCGGCCAAGGTCTAGCCTTTGAGGTTTCTGACCCTCAACGATTTGGATTGTCGCGGGCGGCGGGTGCTCGTCCGCGAGGATCTCAACGTCCCGATGAAAGACGGCAAAGTCGCCGACGACACGCGGCTCGTCGCCACGCTGCCGACGCTGCGCCAATTGCAAGGCGAAGGCGCGCGCGTCATCGTGTGCTCGCATCTCGGGCGGCCCGATGGGAAGCGCGACGCGAAATATTCGCTCCGCCCCGTCGGTGCGCGCCTCGCCGAGCTCCTCGGGAGCGACGTCGCCTTCGCCGACGACTGCGTCGGCCCAACGGCGGAAGCCGCAGTCCGGAACTTGTCAGACGGGCAAATCCTCTTACTGGAAAACGTGCGTTTTCACCCTGAGGAAGAAAAGAACGATCCTGGCTTTTCCAGGGAACTCGCGGGTCTGGCCGAGCGTTACGTCAACGACGCCTTCGGCTCAGCACATCGCGCCCACGCCTCGACCGAAGGCGTCGCTCATTTTCTGCCGTCCGCCGCGGGGCTGCTCATGGAAGCCGAACTGCGCGCGCTTTCGCAGCTCACGGAACGTCCCGCGCATCCTTACGTGTGCGCGATCGGCGGCGCGAAGATTGTCGACAAGATCGGCGTCTTCACGCACCTGATGAACAATGTCGATGCGTTTTGCGTCGGCGGTGGGATGGGCAATACGTTCCTCGCCGCGCAAGGCGTCGACGTCGGCAACTCGCTGCGCGATCCCGATCTCGAACCCGCGAAAAAAATTCTGGCGCTCGCGAAGCAAAAGAACGTCGACTTTCATCTTCCGACCGATGCGATCGTTGCGGAGAGCCTGGACGACAGCGCGCAATCCGCGCAAGTGCTGCTCGTCGCACCCCTCGGCAAACAGATGATCCTCGACATCGGGCCTGCCACGGCGGGCGTCTATGCAGACGTCATCCGGCGCGCGAAGACGGTCGTCTTCAACGGACCGATGGGCGTGTATGAGAAAACCGCGTATCAAGCGGGGACCCGCACGATCGGCAAAGCGCTGGTCGAAGCGACGAAGGCCGGCGCCGTGACGGTAGTCGGCGGCGGCGATGCTGCGGCGGCCGCACACATGCTCGATTTCGCCGACGGCGTGACGCACGTCAGCACCGGCGGCGGCGCAACGCTCGAATTTCTCGAGGGCAAGACCTTGCCGGGCGTTGCCGCGCTGGAAGAGGCATGCGCCGCACCCTAATCGTCGGCAATTGGAAGATGCACAAAACGGTCGCGGAAGCGCGCACGATGGTTCGCGCGCTGCTCGCCGATCCGTCGTGGCAGCATCCGGACGTCGACGTCGCGATCGCGCCTGCGTTCACCGCGCTGCCCGCCGTCTCGGAATTGCTTGCGGGAAATCCGAAGCTCTGCTTCGGCGCGCAAACGATGCACTGGGCCGAGGCGGGCGCATACACCGGCGAAATTTCCGCGCCGATGCTCGTGGAGCTGGGCTGCACGTACGCGCTCCTCGGCCATTCGGAGCGCCGCGCGCACTGCGGCGAGACCGACGAAGGCGTCAATCGCAAAGTCAAGAGCGCGCTGGAACACGGCCTCACGCCGATCGTTGCGGTGGGCGAGACGCTCGAACAGCACGAGGCCGGTGAAGCGAAGCTGCGCGTGACGTCGCAAATCGGCGCTGCATTTGAAGGCGTTTCGTCGGCGGAACGCGCGCGCTGCGTCGTCGCCTACGAGCCCATTTGGGCGATCGGCTCGGGTCTTGCGGAAGATCCTTCGTCGGCAAACGAGGTGATGTGCGTGATTCGCAGCTTCGACGCAGCGTTCGAGGGCGTGCAGATTTTGTACGGCGGAAGCGTCAAGCCGGGAAACATCGCCGGGTTCATGGCGCAGCCGAACGTCGACGGCGCTCTCGTCGGCGGCGCAAGCCTGGATCCGGCGGGATTCGCCGAGCTCGTGCGCAACGCGCGTCCGCAAGTGGCAAAAGCGTGAGCGAGCATCGCCGAACAATCGTGCTTGCTATTCTCGATGGCTGGGGCGTGCGCAGCGAAACGCACGGTAACGCGATCGCGGCGGCCGATCTGCCCAATTGGAATCGGATTCTCGGCAGTTATCCGCATACGACGCTGTCGGCGAGCGGCGAAGCCGTCGGGTTGCCGCACGGCATCATGGGCAACAGCGAAGTCGGACACATCAACATCGGCAGCGGACGCGTCGTGCCGCAGGGCATCGTCGTCATCGATGCCGAGATCGCCGACGGCTCGTTTTCAAAAAACGCGGTCTTGCTCGATGCGATCGCGCACGCAAAGGAGCGCGGCGGGACGCTGCACCTGATGGGCCTGCTCTCGGACGGTTGCGTGCATAGCTCGATGCTGCACCTCGAAGCGCTGATCGACGCGGCAGCCAAGGCCGGCGTGCCGCTTGCAATTCACGCCTTTCTCGACGGGCGAGACACGCCGCCACGCTCCGCGCTCACGTATGTCGAGCGCCTCGAGAAGAAACTCGAATCGGTCGGGCGCCAGGATGCGGTTGCGAGCGTGATCGGCCGCTATTGGGCGATGGATCGCGACAAGCGCTGGGAACGCACGGACCGCGCGTACGAGGCGCTCTCGCGCGCGAAGGCGTAGTTTCACGTGCCGGATGCGCGCACCGCGGTCGAATCGGCGTACGCGCGCGGCGAGAACGACGAGTTCGTGCAGCCGACGATCGTCGGCGAGGCGCGCCCGGTCCGCGACGGCGACTCGGTGATCTTCTTCAACTTCCGTCCCGATCGCGCGCGTCAGATGACGCTGGCGTTCAGCGATCCGAAGTTTTCGCATTTCGGTACGAACAAGTACGGCGATCTCGTCTTTGCGACGATGACGAAGTACGAGGAAAACTTTCCGAATCCAGTGCTGTTTGGGCCGCGCCCGCAAAGCAGCACGCTCGGCGAGATCGTCGCGCAGGCAGGTTTACGGCAGCTGCGGCTGGCGGAAACCGAAAAATACGCGCACGTTACGTATTTCTTCAACGGTGGACGCGAAGAAGTGTTCCCTAACGAAGATCGTATTCTCATTCCGTCCAATCGCAAGGTCGCAACGTACGATCTTGCACCGGAAATGATGGCTGCCGAAATCACGACGGCGGCGATTGAAGATATCGCACATCGTCATCATGACGTCCTCGTGATGAATTATGCCAATGCGGATATGGTCGGACACACGGGCGTGTGGGACGCGACGATCTCGGCGCTCGAAACGCTCGACGTCTCGCTTGCGCGCCTCGAGAAGACGGTGCTCGAGCGCGAAGGCATTCTCATCATCACAGCGGACCACGGCAACGCCGAAGAAAAAATCGATAGTGAAGGCAAGCCGCTGACCGCGCACACGACGAGTCCGGTGCCGCTGATCTTCATTTCGCGCAAACCGCTTGGCAAACTCAGCGACGGCGGAAAACTCGGCGACATCGCACCGACGATGCTTCCGCTGATGGGGCTTGCGGTGCCGCCGGAGATGACGGGCACCAATCTTCTGGAGCCTGCGGACTGAACCAGCTCGCGCAGCGCGCGGGCGGCGAGCTCGACTTCGCAATCGTGCTCGGGACGGGGCTCTCGGCGCTGGTCACCGATTTGATTTCCGGCGCAACAAAAATTCCGTATTCGGAGCTCGGCTTTCCGCACGCCACGCTGCCGGGTCATGCGGGGGAAGCGATCGTCGGCTCGTGGCGCGGCAAACGCGTAGCGGCGTTTGCGGGACGGCTGCATCTGTACCAGGGTTTCGATGCGCGCACGGTGACGGCGCCGGTCGCGCTCGCACGCGAAGCCGGTGCAGGCACGCTCGTCGTCACGAATGCGGCCGGTGGACTCAACCAGCAATTCCAGGCCGGCGATCTCATGCTGATCGTCGATCAGATCAATATGACGGGAACGAGCCCGCTCGTCGGCACGGAAGATCCCTCGCCGTTCGTCGACATGCTCAAGGCGTACGATCCGGCGCTTGCAGACGTCGCGCGCCGTCGCGCCGCGCAGCTCCGCGTGGGGTTGGCCGAAGGCGTGTATCTCGGACTGCTTGGCCCTGCATTCGAGACGCCCGCTGAAGCGCGTTGGCTGCGTTCGATCGCCGACGCCGTCGGAATGTCGACGGTGCTGGAAACGATTCGCGCGCGCCGTCTTGGAATGCGCGTGCTCGGTATCAGCGTCATCACGAACGTAGTCGGCAAGCCGAGCGCGCACGGTGATGTGATCGCGCAATGTAACGCCAGCGCGCCAAACTTATCGCGTCTCCTGGATGCGATCGTACCTGAGTTGTAGCAGCGGCACCGTTACCGGGCCGAACCGCCACAGCAGTTACATTTAGTCGCTTGCTCACGATGTAGGCCTCAATATATCATGGTGAGCGGAGGCGCATGAAATGCGCCGGAGTCGAACCACAGCGGCAATCTGAAAGGACTATACGAACGGTGGTTCGACTCCGCGCCCTGCGGGCGCTCCGCTCACCATGACACTGTGGGGTGGTGAGCAAGCATGAAATGCCGGTGCTGTGGGGGCTCGGCCCGGTAACCGTCCCACTGCTATTTCTTTATCGGGGGTTTCCTCAGCACGAAGCCGACGGATTTCATCGTCAGCACCACCTCGTTGCGCTGGTTGTAGACCGTATATTCGAGATCGATGAGGCCGCGGTCGGGACGCGATTTCGATTCACGTTTGCCGCGGATGACGACTTTGGTGTGCAGCACATCGTTCGGCCGCACGGGCTGCGTCCAGCGCAATTCGTCGATGCCCGGTGAGCCTAGGCCTTTGTCGCCGATCCCGCCGGCGTCGAAGAACATACGAAAGCCGAGAGCGAGCGTGTGAAATCCACTTGCGATCAACCCACCGTATGGCGATTCACGGGCCGCATCCACGTTGATATGAAAGCGCTGCGGATCGTACTTGAGCGCGAAGTCGATGATCGCGGACTCGGTAACCGTGACGCCGCCGGAAACGATCTCGTCGCCAACGTTGAACTCTTCCCAATACTTATCCATCGCTACACCGGAACCGCGACGCCCACGCGAACGACGCGGTCCGGCGGAATATCGAGAACGCTTTCAATCGGGCGCGAGTTCGTCAGCATCCACGCAAAAAGCAGACGCGCCCATTTCTGCATGCGGTGACGATCCGGTGAGCGCACGATCGTCGCATCGCCTACGAAAAAAGTCGCATCTTCGAAATTGAACTCCGGACCGTGCGTCCCGCAGAGCCGAAGAATCTCTTTGCTCGTTGGGCTCTCCATGAACCCATAGCGCGCGGTGATGCGATAGAAGCGGTCCTTGCGAAGCTCTTCCACGGCAACGCGCTCGCTATGTGGGACGCGCGGCCGGCGCTCGTAGAGAATCGTCATCAGTACGACTTTCTCGTACGTCACGTGCGTTCGCAGCCACGAGTGAGTAATGACGTACGGCACGCCCTGTGGATGTGCGGTCAGGAAGATCGCCGTTCCAATCGCCTCGATCGGAGGGCGCGCGTCGAGCTCCTTGAGGAAATCCTCAACCGGCACGATCATAGTCTGCAGCGTCCGCGCCTGGCGCCGGCGGCCGCGATACCACGTCACGAAGGCAGAAAAGACCGCGATCGCAATCGCAAGCGGGATCCATCCACCCGTCGGAATCTTCGGCAGATTGCCGATCAGGAACGAACCGTCGAAGCACAAGAAAAACAGCGTAATCGCCGCCGTTTGCCACCACGCCCAACGCCATCGTTGCGTCAGCGCAGCATAGGCAACCGTCGTCGTCAACATGGTGAGCGTAACCGCCAAACCGTACGCATCCGCGAGCTTCGCCGATTCACGGAACGCGAGCACGAGCAGCACGCACAGCACCCCGAGCATCGCGTTCACGAACGGGAGGTAGATCTGACCTTCCTTCGTGTGGGATGTGTGCACGACTTCCAAGCGAGGAACGTATCCAAGCTGTACCGCCTGCTGGGTGAGAGAGAACGCTCCGGAAATGAGCGCTTGCGATGCGATAATCGTCGCGGCGGTTGCGAGTATCACCATGGGAATCAGCGCCCACGGCGGGATCAGCGCATAAAACTCCAGCTGTTTCTCCGAGCTCAGCGCGAGGGCTCCTTGGCCAAGATACGCCAATACGAGCGCCGGAAAAACGGCGGCGTACCACGCGAGGCGAATCGGTTTTATTCCGAAATGCCCGAGATCGGCATAGAGAGCTTCCGCGCCGGAAACGCACAATACGGTCGCGCCGAGTACGACGACGACCGTCATGTTGGCGTGGCCGAGAAAGCGAATCGCGTGCCATGGGTTGAGCGCAACCAAAATGGTCGGATTTTGCACAATCGCCGCGCCACCGAATACCATCAGCGCAACGCACCACAGCAGCATGATTGGACCAAACAGCGCGCCGATACGACCCGTGCCGCGCGATTGCAGCATGAAGAGCCCGATGAGTATCACGATCGTGATCGGCACGGCAACGTGTTGCGCGGCCGGAGTCGCGACGTCGAGGCCTTCCACTGCGGAGAGCACCGAGATCGCCGGCGTGATTACGCCGTCACCGTAGAGCGCTGCGGTTCCGAACAGGATCACGAGCGCGATGATGGGCAGGGAGCGATGCGAGGCAGCCTTCAGCGGATCGGTCGGATAGATAAGCCCCAAGAGGGCAAGCGTGCCGCCTTCGCCGTCGTGATTTGCCCTCATAATGAAGGTGGCATATTTGATGCACACCACGCCGACGAGCGTCCAAAAAAATAGCGACGCGATCGAAATAATATTTTCGGGCGTCGGAGCAGGCGCGTGGTCGCCGAGAAAGCATTGACGGAATGCGTAGAGCGGACTCGTCGCAATGTCCCCGAAGACGACACCCAATGCACCGAGACCGAGCGTGGTAACGGTGTTGGGAACGCCGTCTCGGCTTGCTTCGTTTGTCCTGGTAGGATGCACCCACAGCGTTTTGTCGCCACAATCTTAACATTTACCTTCGCGCTACTTAGCGTTCCGGCCGGCGCAGCTGCTCCGACAAATCCGTTCGCGTTCGGCGCGAGCGTCGGTCCGTCTGCGGCATCGCGCGTGGATGCGTACGTCACGCGCACGGTGGACGGAAAGCGCGTAACGCTGCCTGCAGGCGCCGTGCCTGCGTTGCAACCGGGCGACGACGTTAATGTTAGCTTTCCGGATTACACGAGGCCACCGGCCAAGGTGAACTATCACGTTAACGTCGCGTTCATTACCGAAACGCCGCCGGCCGGTTGGCTTTTCCAACGCAGCAATGTGGCTGATCGCCTGTTCGCGACACCGTCGCATCGTCGCGGCGTGAAGGCACGGCCGCCCTCCGTCGTTCACTTCACGTACGGCAAAGGCAACTATCGCGGGATCCCGATTTTCTTCATCGTGCCGGAAGACGGCAAGACCCGCGGCATGGACGGCGTGCGCGATTATGTCGAAGCGCACCCCACCGACTTCAAAAACATGTCGGTGTCCTCCAACGACGCCATCGAGCGTTACAGCTGGTTCCGCGATTTTCTCTCGTCCCTCTCACAAGGCGCAGTCGACCCGACGACACAGCAGCAACGGGTCGAGGCAATCGCGCAATCGCTCGGCGCATCGCCCGATAGCATCAACGCTTGCTATTACAACGGTGCGACCCCGGGACAAATCGACAACTGCATTCAAACGACGATGCTCTCGATCCAGTACCAAACGAATATCGAAGCGCCAACGCAAGCGCAGTTTTTCGGGGGCGTTGCGGGCGCTTCGCTGCCCGTGACTATGGCGCTGTATCTTCAGCCGCTGCTCGCCGTCTGGAAAATCTTCTCGCGCAACGGTCATAAAGAATACGAGTACCTCCCGACGACGCTCAATCTCACGACGCCGGTGATGCCCGGCGCGACGAACCACCAGTTGCTGATGGGACTAAAAGTGCCGACGTTGCGGCCGCCCGCGGCGTTCTCCAGCGTGCTGTTCTTCACCATCGGCGATCCGGATGCGGTTGCGAATCCGCCGGACGTTCAAAGCGACGACAAGGGAACTGGCATGTGCGCGACCGATGCGCGCGTCAAGATTCCCGTACACCTCGACAAAACGTCAGGCTATGTCAACGACACCGAACTCACGTTCACCGGGGAAAGCGGCGCTTCGGCAGTGCACCTTCCGCTCGATCCCCGTGCCGCTGCAGCGCCACTGGTCGATCGCTCGCGATTAACGCCGGGGCGCGGCTACGACGTCAAACTCAGCGGCCGTTTTGGATTCAATCCGTTACGAGATTCGACACTTGCAGTCGCGCACGTTGCCGTGCCCGGTGACGCACGATGGAACGTCTCGACGGTCGCGTATCATCCTTCCCGCAGCGGCGGACAGCTCGACGCCGTTGCGTCATCCGAGGTTGCGCCGTGTCTGTCGAATGCCGAGCTTCAAATGGGCGGCAACGCACCTATTCCATTGAACATCACGCGACTGGACGATCGCCGCGTGGAGCTCACGGGATCGCTGCAATCTGTGCCCGCAGGAGTCGCACAGCTGCGCTTCTACCAGCACGATGCTGCAGGGCATCGCCAGATCTCCGACGCGACGCCGATGACGATTTTGCCGCACCCCGCGCAAGTTTCGGAGAAGACGCCGCCCGTCGCGTACGTCGGCGATCGTGCGATTCTCTTGCAAGGTGCGGGTCTCGAAAGTATTCACGGCGTGCGTATCGGCAAGGCAACGTATGCGAAAACGTCCGGTTCAGACGGCGATGCTGCGTGCTTTACCGGGCCGGCAATCGGCGGGGACGGCATCGCGGCCGGAACGGAAATCACGGCGGAACTCATGCCGGACGGCAACGACGCCGGACAGGCGTTCCCGTTACAGCTCCAGCCGGGTCGCCCGCAGCTCGCGCACGTTCGCGCAGTGCCGGACAATGCCGAGCACGTCGCGAGCGATCAGTTGACCCTCGCGCTGTCGTCCGGCAGTACGCCATTACCGCGTAAGTTCGACGTTCGCTTGCGTCAAGCGCCGGCCGTAGCGACGCCGTGTGACGCGCTGCGCAGCGATCCGACCGCCGTCGACGTTCCGCCCGCAGACATTCGACGCACGTCGCTCACCGCGGTCAGCATAACGCTGAAACCGTCCGACGTCTTGCACGACGATGCACTCGGCACCGTGCAGGCGCAGATCGTCGATCAAATCAGCAAACGCGAAAGCGATTGGATGAGTCTCCCGGGCCAGTTCGTGTTCTCTCCGCCGCCAACGCTCCCGCCGAAGCCGACACCAAGTCCGTCACCGTCACCGCAACCGTAGGCGCCGAAGGCCTTTCAGCGGCACTATTGCCTGAGATTACTCCAGTCTGTAGCTGGACGCGGGATCGATCGTGAGGCGGCGAGCGCCGATCGGTGCCGTGCGGGTTTCGTGATCCCAAAATGAAATGGGGTTGATCTCGGGCGCCTTCTGCGCGACGATTTGATCGCGCGCGCGGGCGCTAACGCAAATCCCGTCTTGCGGCTGGTGCGGATGCTCGTTCGGGAGCTTGTGACCGCGTTCGGCGGCAAGCTCGTCCAACGCGAGCGGCTGAACCTGCGAGGGCTTCACCTGTCCCGCGTTTTCGCTGCCGGCGGAACCGCCTCGGGAAATAGCAAGATCGTTGTTCATGCGTTACTCCTCACGATGATGCGCAAACGGTTGAGCGCCGCACAATGCAGTTGCGAGATGCGCTGCGGCGTGACGGCCATGCGCTGCGAAAGCGAGCGCAGCGAGTTTTCGCCGAAATAATGGTGGAGAACGATCTCGCGCTGCCGCGGCGGCAGCTGTGCGACGGCAGCACGCACGCGTTGACGGCGCGCGAGGCTTTCGAAAATACGCGCCGGATCGCCGCTCCAATCTGCTCCGACGCGCGTGCCGTACGGCAGGGGCGCGTCGAGCGAGAGCGGGAGACCGCATTCCACCTGCGCGAGAGCACGTTGAAAGCCGGGAACGACGTCGTCCAGCTCGTTATCCGAAACGCTCGTTAGACGCAGCTCGAGTTCGCTGCGCACGCGTTCGGCTTGCCGCACGCGCCGTCGCGCGCGCTCCGAAACCGGATCTTTGCGTCGCAAGCCGTTCAGCATCGAGCCTAGCACGACGTGCCGCACATATTTGTCGAGCGCCACGCCACGCGTCGGATCGTAGTTGTCGACCGCTCGCACGAGGCCGAGGGCACCGTCGCCGATCAAATCGTCTTCGTCGGCGAGGCGGCAAGCGCGCGCGACGCGATGCGCGATCACGCGCACGAGCGGAAAGAGCTGCGTGACCACGGCTTCGCGCTCCGGGCCGGTCATCGCGTTTCGGGAAGAAACACGCGCTGCGCGACGGTCGTCAGCGAGAGCTCGCCTGCGGGCCCGAGCGGCTTGGCTAAAGGCTCGAGCACCTTGGCGAAGAGCACCGCTTCCAGCGTTCGCACGGGCGCGGACTGCGACGCGCGCTCAGCTGCGATGCAGATTGTTGGCAATGCGCTGCATTTCATCGGCAGCCTGAACTCCTTTGGCATTCGCTTCATAAGCGCGCTGCGCAGCGATGATCTCCATCATCGAGCTAATGATCGAAACGTTGGAGTGTTCGAGCATTCCGAACGCAATGCGCGGTGCGTGCTCGCCGCCGGGCAGCAAACGCAACGGCAGACCGGAGCGCCGCGTCGCAAGATAGCGCGCGTTGCCCGTCGGCTCGAGCGATTCGGGCGCGGAAAACGTGCTGAGTACGATGCGCCCGCAATCGGTGCGGCCTTTCTGCGGACGTTCGCACCAAACGCGTCCATCGGGATCGACGGAGACGCGCGTTGCATCGGCCGGGATGCGCACGCCCGGAACGCGCCAGCCGTCGGACGTCTCGAGCGTGCCGGCAGCAGCGCGATGGAATTCACCATTGCGCGTGTACGCGGTGCGCGCGCCTTGCGTGACGACGAAGAAACCCGGGCCGTCGATCGCGACGTCGAACGGACCGCCGCTTTTCTCGAGCTTGCCCTGCGCGAAAACCGTATGCGTACCGGCCGGCACGACGCCGAGCCCGGCACCACCCGGCGCGCGAACGTCTTCAAAAGCGGCCGCAGCTTCTTTGAAGCCGGCGACGTCCGCATTTGCAAGATTGTCGGCGACGACGTCGAGATGGACTTGCTGAGCGGCCATCCCGGACGCGGCGACGAAAAGCGCGCGGTTCATCGCAGCCTCGCAACTTCGTTGGCGGACTTCGCGCGCGTCTCGTCGATCGAGAGCAGCGCCTTTTGTGCCGTTTCGAACGCGCGCTGCGCATCCAGCACGGCAACCATCTCGCCGACCGCATTGACGTTCGGATTCTCGAGCGCGCCGCTGACGATGTGAGAACGATACGGCAGGGGGATGCGGTCGAGCAGCTTGCCGTCAGGCGCAACGCGGACGAAGCCGTGCGAACCCTGCACGCGCCGTCCACGATCGTCGGCGAGATAGCCATCGGCATCGCGCACGAAGGCACCGTTGCGCGTGCGCTCGCCGCCGGCAACGAAGCTGCCCTCGCCCACAATCGCAAGATCGAGCGCGCGGCCGGTTTGGCGCAACGCACCTTGTTCGTGCGAAACGGTTTTCTGCGCGACGAGGCCGCGCGCCGTCAGCCCAATGTGCGCGACGGTTTTGCGAAAGCCGTCAGTCGACGCGTTCGCGAGATTGCGCGCCGCGATTTCCAGCCGCATCCGCGCGGTTTGCATCGCGCTCGCGGTCCATTCGAGTCCATCCATGCGGCGTAGTATCGCCGCACGGCGTTACCCGGAAATTGCCTGCGGGTTTTCCGTTTGCGTCGGGACCGTCGTCTCGCTCGGAGGCGGCTTCGGCGCGGGAACGACGACCGTCTTCTGCGAGGCCGGCTTCGAACGTTGCGGACCGAGAATATGCGCGAGGGTCGTGGCGGTCACGGTCTCCTCCTCGAGAAGGATCTTCACGATCTCGTCGAGCTGCGGTCGCGCGCCGTCGAGGACACGCCGCGCTGCTTCATGCGCTTCGTCGATCAGACGCTGCATGTCGGAATCGATTCGCGCGGCAGTCGCTTCGCTGTATTCGCGATTCGAGGCCAGCTCGTAGCCGAGGAACGGCTGCGCCTCGTGGGACTCGTAGGCAAGCAGCCCGACGGATCCCATTCCCCACGTCGTCACCATTTGGCGCGCCATTTTTGTGGCTTGAACCAAATCGTTCTCTGCGCCGGTGGTGATGTCTCCGAAGACGAGCTCTTCGGCTACGCGGCCGCCGAGACAAACCGTGAGACGCGCTTTCAGATACGATTGGCTGAGATTGCGGCGTTCTTGCCCCGGAAGCTGTTCCGTGAGGCCGAGCGCCATGCCGTGCGCGACGATCGTCACTTTGCGCACCGGATCGGCACCCTGCGTGAGCCATGCAACGAGCGTATGACCAGCTTCGTGATACGCAACGATCCGCAGATCTTCCGGATCGACGACTTGCCGATGCGCGGCGCCGAGCCGTAAGCGGTCGAGCGCTTCATCGAAATCGTACATCGAAACCATCGTTTGATTGCGACGAGCTGCGCCGAGCGCCGCTTCGTTGCAGACGTTTTCGAGTTCCGCGCCGCTCATGCCGATCGAACCTGCGGCAATGATGTTCAAATCCACGTCGTCGGAGAGACGAATATTGCGCGTATGAATGCGTAGAATCGCCTCGCGGCCGCGCCGGTCCGGTAGTGGAATCACGATTTGGCGATCGAAGCGCCCCGGCCGCAACAAGGCCGGATCGAGCACGTCGGGTCGATTCGTTGCGGCCATCACGATGATGTTCGTGCGCTGATCGAAGCCGTCGAGCTCGCCGAGCAATTGATTGAGCGTCTGCTCGCGCTCGTCGTTGACGGTGCCGATGCCGGCACCGCGCCGGCGCCCGACGGCATCCAGCTCGTCCACTAAGATGATGGCGGGCGCCGTTTCCTTTGCCTGCTTGAAAAGATCGCGCACGCGGCTCGCGCCCACGCCGACGAACATCTCGACGAATTCCGATGCACTCAGGCTGTAGAACGGCACGTTGGCTTCGCCCGCGACGGCACGCGCCAGCAGCGTCTTTCCGGTTCCGGGGGGCCCGGCAAGCAAAATGCCTTTGGGAATGCGCGCACCGATTGCGTGATACTTGGCCGGATGGCGCAAGAAATCGACTTCCTCTTGCAGCTCCGCCTTGGCTTCTTCGGCGTCCGCAACGTCGTCGAACGTAATTCGCGAACGATCGAGCTGATAGCGCTGGGGCTTAGCGCGTCCGAAGCTGAGCGCGCTGTTCGGCGCTTGTCCCGCGCGGCGCATGCTCCACCAAAAGAACGCGATGAGGGCGATCAGCGGAAGCCATCCGATCAGCGCGCCGACCCACGGCTGCGCCGGTGGATTGACGGAGACTTGAACCTTATGCGTTTCCAGAAGCGGCAAGAGCCCGCGATCGCCGACCTCGGCCGGGTACGCGGTCGAGAAGGTCATGTAGGCGTGATTTTTCTCGCGGTACGCCTTCTTGAGCGTTCCGGTGATCGTCGCACCCGAGATCGTCACGGCGCTGACATCGCCGGCGTTCACTTGCTGAACGAACGTCGAATACGGTAGCGTCACCGTCTCGGCCGAGTGCGACGTCATAAATGCAATCAAGTTCCACGCGAGCAGCACCACGACGATGAGGAGCCACCACCATGCGGAGGGCCGACGAGGCGGCTGCGGCATGGCCGGCGGGCGCTTTTCGGGGTCCATTGCTGTTTTGTTCCCAGCGAGAACGGTCCCTAACTCTTCAAGAGAGCGTCGGCGAGCTCGTCGAAGTTTGCAACGATGACGTCCGGTCGATGCGGCGTCTTCCCGAATGGGCGCTTACGGCGGTCGATGAACGCGCTTCGCATTCCGAACGATTTCGCACCGATGCAATCGAACGCATGATTTGCGACGAACAACACGTCGTTCGGCTCGAGGTTGATGAGCTCTGCCGCTTTTCGATACGTCGCAACGTGCGGTTTGAACGATTGCGCTTCCGCGACAGAAATCACGCGATCGAACGCGACGCCGGAATACGGCACGCCTTTTTCGAGCATGTCGGGATCGCCGTTCGAGAGGATGACGAGACGATAGCGGCCGCGCAACCGATCGAGCGCCGCCGGAACGTCTGCGAACGGCAGCAGACGGGTAATCGCATCGACCAGCTCGCGCACTTCCGCATCGGTGTGCGCCACGCCCGCGCGTTCGAGCGTATAGTCGAGCGCGCGAAAACCGATCTCGCGATACGGCGTGTGTTCGCGATGCAACAGCGCGTCGATCATCGAGTTCTCGAAATGCGTGCGACGCCACCACGTCACGAGGCGTCCCGGCGGATCCGTATAGCCTTTGCGCTGCAGGTACGGCGCGATCGCTTGCGTTAGACCGGTCTGCATGTCGACGACGGTTCCGTAGAAATCGAACATCAGCGCGCGCACGCCGGCGAGATTCATCGCTTTGGCTCGGCGATGACGAGGACGGTCTGCAATACCAGTCGCACGCGTCCGTTCCGTGCGTGCTCCTTGAAAACCGCATCCATCGCCACGCGTACTTCCTTTGCCTGCGGACCCGAATGCGGCAAATACGACGTGCTCGCGATGCGATCGTCAAACCCGGCGGCGTCGAGGATTTGCTCGCCCGCGACGACGCTCTTATCGACGGTCGACCAGCCCTGCCAGCTTTCGAAAGCCTCGAGTGCGCGCATGCGCTTCTGCTCCGTGTCGTCCGTCGCAAACCGCCGAATGACGTCCCCATACGCTTTCGTGAAAGCGTCGCGTTCGTCGCGCTCGTAGAACGCGACGGCCGCACGGCCGCCGGGACGCAAGACACGCTCGATCTCCGCAAACGTCGCGCCCGGATCGAACCAGTGAAACGCTTGAAATGCAATCGCAACGTCGATGCTGTGCGGTTCGAGGCCTGTATGCTCCGCCGTTCCGTCGAGCCACGCGATGCCCGGCAACGCCGCTCCCTTGGCGCGCATCGCCGCGTTGGGTTCGATCGCAAAAACCCTTGCACCGCGCTCGGTAAATAAGCGCGCGGACATTCCAGTTCCGGCACCCAAGTCTGCGACTTTCAACGCCGCCGCGTCGACGTCGAGCCCGTCTAAAATACGATCGACGACCTCGGGAGGGTAACCCGGACGACCTTTGTCGTAACGGCTCGCGAAACCGGTGAAGCGTTCCGTCTCGGATTGAGCCATGCACCGGTCTTGGAAAGAAACGACGGATGAACCTTGCGATTCGGCCGCCGTACGCACCGATGGAGGCTAAACTCTCGCGCTCGCTGCCGCGCGGCTCGCAATGGCTCTTCGAACCGAAATGGGACGGGTTTCGCTGCTTAGCGTTTCGCGAAGGCGAGGAGATCTATTTGCAATCGAAATCCGCGCGTCCGCTCGCACGCTATTTTCCGGAAGTCGTCGCGATGCTGGAAAAACTCAAGGCGTACCGGTTCGTCATGGACGGTGAGCTCGTGATTCCGGTTGAAGACAAGCTCGATTTCGATCAGCTCTTACAACGCATTCATCCCGCTGCCAGCCGCGTGCAGCGGCTCGCAAAAGAATTTCCCGCGCGCTATATCGTCTTCGATTTGCTACTCACGAAAGACGGCAAATCGCTCGTCGAGCAGCCGCTCGAGCAACGGCGGGAGCAGCTCGAACGATTTTTCAAGACGCTGCCAAAGCTCGATATGCTCGCGCTTTCGCCCGCGACCGTCGACCGCACTGTCGCCGCCGGATGGCTGGAAGAAGCGAATGTCTCGATCGACGGCGTCGTCGCGAAGCGGCTCGATTGCCGTTATCTCTCCGGCGAACGCGATGCGATGACGAAAGTCAAGCGCCGGCATACGGCCGACTGCGTTATCGGCGGCTATCGTCTGAGCGAGGACGGCCGCCACATCGGTTCGCTCCTGCTCGGACTCTACGACGATGACGGAACGCTGCACTACGTCGGCTTCACGTCGAGCCTCAACGCCGAAGACCGCGCGCATCTCGAACCGAAATTGCGCGCGCTCAAGGCACCGTCCGCGTTTACCGGGCGCGCGCCGGGTGGACCGAGCCGCTGGAGTCGCGGGCGTTCGACCGAATGGATTTCGGTCCGTCCGCAAATCGTCGTGGAAGTCGCGTTCGATCACGTTACCGGCGGACGTTTCCGCCACGGGACCAAGGCGTTGCGCTTTCGGCCCGACAAAGCGCCGCGTCAGTGCACGACCGCTCAGATGCGTTAGGGGACCTGCGGAGGTTTCGTGCGGGGTAGCTCTTCCGTCGAGCCGGGACGATAGGTGTACGGGCCGCTTGGCGGCGGTTGTGCGCCAGGCGGCGGCGGAGGCACGCCGGTCCCCGTCATGCGCGCCCCCGGAAAGGTCGCGCCGGCGATCATTGCGTTGACGATCTGCGCGATGCCCACGAACATCGGAATCAGGCCGCCGAGCAGCCACGGCCCCAGCCGGAACGTGCCGTCGCCGCTATAGCCGATGAACGACAAGCCGATCAGAAGCGCGACGCCGATGCACGTCGTACCGATGCCGCGGCGGAGCTGCGACTGCGGATCGTGCCGCCACGACGGGGCGCCGGCAGGCGTGCCGGGTTGAATCAGACGCGTACCCCCGTGCCACTGTGTCTCCCGGCCCGGAGGCACGATCCCGCGCCGGATCATCTCGATCCGCTCGCGGTGCTGCATCATTTTGATCAAGACAAAGCCGACCGTCGGGACGGCGAAGACGCAGAGGACGATGAATGCAGCGGTGTCAGTTTCACTCATGTGCCCCATATACGGCCGGGGTCCGGAACTTTGTTTCACCCGCCGGCCGCGAAACATGGGCGGGGTTTCTCCCGTAGGGGCGGTAGGAGATGTCAGTGGCCACGGCTCTTTCGGATCACGACCTCATAACCGGCGCCCTGGCGGGCGACGGCGAGGCTTTTGGCTTCCTGGTCGATCGCTATGAGCGGGCGGTCTATAATCTCTGCCTTCGCATGCTTCGCAACGTCGAAGACGCCAAAGACGCCTCGCAGGAAGCGTTCTTCAAGGCGTATCGCTCGCTGCGCACGTTCAAGCTCGGCGCGAAATTCTCGACGTGGATCCTGACGATCGCCTACAACACCTCATGCGACCGGTTGTCGCAGCGCAAGCACGATTCAGGCGCCGAGCTTCCGGAGCGCGCCGACGCGCGTCCGGGACCGGCCGAGGAAACCGAGCGCGAGGACGAAGCGCGCCACTTGCGTCGTGCGATCGACGCGCTGCCGGAAAAATACCGGGCCGTCATCACGCTGTATCACCTTCAAGGCCTGCAATACGACGAAATCGCGCTAATCTTGGGGCTACCAATGGGAACCGTGAAGACACATCTGTTCCGCGGCAAAGAGCTGCTTCGTAAGCGGCTCAACGGCGAACCCGAAGACGACGAAGAACCCGCGGCAAGCCGTCCCGCATACGTCAGATTTCTCTCGAAAATGGTGACTGCATGAGATACGACGACGCAAGACTCGATCGCGCACTCGCGGCGCTGCCGCTCGAAGAGCCGCCGCCGGATTTGCGCTCGCGTATCCTGCTGGCGACGGTGCATCGAGCCGTGCCTGTCTTTCAAACGTGGGAGCTATGGACGCTCGGGGTCGCGCTGGCGTTGTGCACTTGGGTCGTCGTAATGCTCGTCGCGGCACCGCAGGCGAGCGACGAAGTGGTTCGCGCCACGTTTGCAGTCGTCACGAGCGTAGGAGCCGGCTTGGTCAATCCCGCGCTTGCGATATGGTTCGGTATCGGCGCGGCTGCGGCGCTCGCCTTCGGCCTTAGCGAGAACGCGCTAGCGGTGCTTCGCCGAGAGAGGCCTTAACCACCGCACCGAATTCCTCGGTGCGGAGTGGATGCGAGTCGCCGACGATATCCGCGGTGCGCAAGCCGTCGCCGAACGCGTGGCCGACGGCGCGCTCGATGCGCAGCGCGCTGTCTTCGTCCGAGAGCGAATAGCGGCACAAGAGCGCCGCCGAGAGAATCGCGGCTGTCGGATTGGCGATGCCTTTGCCGGCGATATCGGGCGCGGTTCCGCTGATCGGCTCGTACAAGCCGAATTTACCGAACGACGTGGTTTTCGTCCCGATGCTGGCACTGGGCAAATTGCCCAGCGAGCCGCTGAGGATCGCCGCCTCATCCGAGAGAATGTCGCCGAACATATTTTCGGTGACGATCACGTCGAAGCGCTTCGGTTCCCGCACGAGATGCATCGCGGCGGCGTCGACGAGCATGTGCTCGAGCGCGACGTCCGGGAATTCTTTCGCGACCTCGTCGACGATTTCGCGCCACAGGCGTGAAGTCGCGATCACGTTGAGCTTGTCGACCGATGTGAGCTTCTTACGCCGTCCGCGCGCGAGCTCGAAGCCGAAGCGCGCAATGCGCCGGACTTCGTCTTCGTCGTACTTGAGCTCGTCGAAGGCACGCCGTTTCGGCGTTCGCTCGTAGCGATGTTCGCCGTAGTAGACGCCGCCCGTGAGCTCGCGCAAGACGATGAGATCGAGCCCTTCCACCAGCTCCGGCTTGAGGCTCGACGCGCTTTCCAGTCCCGGGAAGACGTACACCGGCCGCACGTTCGCGTAGAGCTCGAAATGCTTGCGAAGACGCAGGAGCGCCCATTCCGGGCGTTCTTCGAGCGGTTTGCCGTCGAACTGCAAACCGCCGACGCTGCCGAACAGAATTCCGGCAGCACGTTCGCACGTCGCGAGCGTGTCGTCGGGTAACGCTTTGCCGGTAGCGAGTAGCGGATCCGCGCCGACTTCACAGGGCACGTAATCGCAATCGGGCCGAACGGTGCGCAGCACGTCGAGCGCGACCCGAACGACCTCGGGGCCGATGCCGTCGCCCGGCAACACCGCGATGAGGGGCGCCATGCTAGATGAAGTTAAAGGCTGGGCGCGGTCCCTCGAGATAGTAGGTGAGCCCTAATTCCTTGGCTTGCGGATGCAGGCGCGCGAGCGTCTCGCGGAAATCGTCGCGGCGCGTTTGCGGAACGAGGAACGTCGCGCAGAAGAGCTGCTGCGGATCGACCAGCACTTCCATACGGCGGGCAGCCGTGGCGAGTGCAGAGCAGGCCTTCCATACTTGCAAGATGTGATCGCCGAACGGCCGCTGCACTTTGCGTGCAACCTCTTCGCTCACGCGCGCGAGTGACGTTCGCAGCAAATACGGGCTGATTTCCGGCAAACGATGCGGTCCGCGATACACATGCACGGCCCACTCGGCCTTGCCGGCGATGCGGGCCAGGCTGCGCCGGAAGCGCGTGTAGTGCGTACGTGCTGCTTCGTCGAGCGCGTTCGAATCCGAAAAGACGGTGAAGGGCTGCACCGGGACGACGGTGCCTTGAATCATCGCGCGGGCAACGATCGCTTCGTGCAGCCGGGCTTCGCGCTCCATCCAGGACGAGTCGTTCTTCTTCAGCTCGAGCGTCGGCGACGTCCAGACATCGGCATCGACGGTGCGCAACACCAGCGCGATGCGCTCGTAACGCGTGATCGTGACTCGCTCGCCTTCGACGCGTAGCCGGCGACCGGCTAACTCTTCGTCCGCGATGCCGACCAAATGCAACGCGCGGTCGACGGAGGCAAGGGGCGCTTGGGCGCGACTCATTGGACGAGCGTGTGCTGATCCAGAATGCCGTTTGCGCTGGGCGCCGACGAACGTTCTAGAAGGGCAAGGTGGGTCATCAACAAGCTCCTCAGTTCGCTGCGCGCCTTCTCGGTAGTTTCGATGGTGCGCTGGTACTCGCGCTTCGATTCTTCGGTCCGTTCGACCAGAGACGAGATCTCCTTCTCCGCCGCCATCTTGGCTTGGGCTTTGATGAGATCGGCCTCCTTGTGTGCTGTAGCCTTTACTTCATCGGCAGTCCGTTGCGCCAAGATCAGCGTATGTTGCAAGGACTCTTCCATCGCTTTGAAGTGACTGATGCGTTCGCGGAGGTCCGCCATTTCGGCTTCGAGCGCCGCCTTCTCCTGCGCTTCATCCTCAAGTGATTCGATCAGCTCGTCTAAAAAATGATCGACCTCTGCGCGGTCATAACCTTGCAGCGCTTTCTTGAAGCTCTTGTGTTGGATGTCGACTGGACTGATCCGTTGCATGTTGTGCTAGACCTGGCGCCCGAATGATGTGCGTGGCTTGAGATCGATCAGAGCATCGTTCTGAATCGCCTCACGAACGCCGGCCGAGTTGACGGCAACGCCGGCCGGAACCACAAGGTAGATTGCATCGGCGAGCTTCTGAATCTTGCCGTCGATCGTGTATGCGACGCCGGAAGTGAAGTCAACCACTCGCTGTAAAAGCGAGCGGTCGGCGCCCTGCAAGTTCACGATCGCAACGTGCCGAGAGCGTAAAGCATCGGCAATATCCGTGACCTCCGAAAAGACGGCGGGGGCGAAAATCGCCACTTCGACGCCGCCTGCACGAATGCGATTGCCGACCGAGATCGGCACGACGTTACCGTGCTCGTCCAGATCTTCTTCGTCGTCACGCAACGAGAAGAACGAGCCGATGCGCTCGAGGACGCTCATAAGGTCCCTCCTTTTTGGGGCCGAGGGCCGAAGATCGCCGTACCGATGCGAATCATGGTGGATCCGCATTCAAGTGCGACCGGCCAGTCTGCGGACATACCGAGAGAGAGAATCGCGCCGCCGATGCGCGCGTGCGCGTCGGCCGCGCGCAAGAACGCGTCGCGAACGGTGCGCTGGTCCGGGGTGAATGGCGCCATGGCCATCGTGCCGGCGACGTCCAGACCTTCGTCCCTCAGTCGCGCGGAAAGCTCGGGTGCTTGCTCGGGCAGCATACCGAAACGGTCGGTAGCGGAGATGTTCAATTGTAGGAGGGCGCGCACGGGCTTACCGAGCGCACGACCCGCCTTCGCCAACGCAAGCCCGGCTTCGAGACGATCGACGCTCTGCACGAGATCGAATGTGCCGGCGATTGCCTTCGCTTTATTGGTTTGAATATGGCCGATGAAATGCCGCTGCGCGTCGGACGGTAAGCCTTCGAGCTTCGGAATGGCTTCCTGCACGTGATTTTCGCCGAAGTCACGCATACCAGCGTCGTACGCGGCGAGCAAAAAATCTCGTGTATGAACCTTTGAGACAGCGACGATCGTAATCTCCGCCGGATTGCGGTTTGCAGAGCGAGCAACCTCCGCGACTTCTAGACGAAGCCGACGTACGCGCTCAGCGATCGTCGTCGAAGCGTCCATGATCGCTTCGAGGGCGAACTCCATGGCCTAATTCATTCAACGGGGCGGCCATAGCTCCCCTCGCCTAAGCCGGGCTCAGCGTTTCGTCGGTGTGGCTGCCCGTGCGCGCCGTGCGCACGATAAAGAAGAGCCCGAGGACGATCATCGGAATCGAAATCAGCTGCGCTGCGGTGAACGGGCCGACGGTCATGTCCGGCGCGCGCCAAATCTCGCCGACCGTTCGACAGACGCCGTAGCACGTGAACCACGTCCATGCAACCACGCCGTCAGGCGGACGGCGACGATAGATCACAAGCAATACCGGCAAGACGAGCACGTCGAGGATGGCTTCGAATATCTGAGAGGGGTAGCGATAGCCGTAGTAGTTCGGAAACTTGATGCACCAAGGATGGTCGGGATTGCAA
>JBOHTT010000111.1:0-3861 GCA_050733775.1 Vulcanimicrobiaceae bacterium | reverse complement strand
CGTACAGATCGGCGCCGAGCATTGCCGCGACGATGACGTCGCGACCGCTCTTGAAACCGCCGTCGACGCGCAGCTTCACGCGCGAGCGCAGGCCGTTGGCGACGAGCGCGTGATGCGTCTCGACCAGGCCGAGCTCCCACGGCAAGCCCGCGTGCTTGATCGACGAGAGCGGCGATGCGCCCGTGCCGCCGTCGAAGCCGCTGATGTGAATGACGTCGGCGCGCGCTTTGGCGACGCCGCTTGCCACGACGCCGATTCCCGACTGACTGACGAGCTTCACCGCAATTTTCGCTTGCGGAGCCGCGCGTCGCAAATCGTAAATGAGCTGCGCGAGATCTTCAATTGAATAGATATCGTGGTGTGGCGGCGGGGAGATCAGCTGTTGGCCGGGACTCGCGCCGCGCAGTCGCGCGATGTCGGGCGACACCTTGAAGCCGGGGATCTGTCCGCCTTCGCCCGGCTTGCTGCCTTGGGCCATTTTTATCTCGAGCTCGTCCGCGCTCGCGAGATACTCTGCGCCGACGCCGAAGCGCGCCGATGCGACTTGTTTGATCGCGCTCCGCGCCGAACCCCAGAAGCGCGACGGCTCCTCGCCGCCTTCGCCGGAGTTGCTGCGCGCGCCGATTCGATTGACGCCTTCTGCGATCGTCGAGTGCGCTTCCGGGCCGAGCGATCCGAGCGACATCGCCGCGGTCGTGAACTTTCGAATGATCTCCGAAGCTGGCTGCGTTTGATCCATCGAGATTGGATCGCCGACCGATTGCGGCTGCACGAGATCGCGCAGCATGATCGGCGGGCGCGCTTCCATCTCGTCCGAGAGCTTCTCGAACGCATCGTAGTCGCCGCTCATTGCTGCAGCGCGTAAGAACTTGATGACGTTCGGGTCGAAACCGCGTCGCACGCCTTCGCGCCGATAACGGAAGAGCCCGCGATCTTGCGGTGGTTGACCTTCGCCGGCGGCATGACTCCACGTGCGAATGTCTTCTTCGATCTCGGCGAAGCCGAGCGTCGGTACGTGCGCGCGCATGCCGGGGAAGCACAGCTCGACGATATCGCGGCCGAGGCCGAGGGTTTCGAAAGTCTGCGCGCCGATGTACGAGCGCAGCGTGCAGATGCCGAGTTTCGACATCACCTTGAGCACGCCCGAACGCACCGCCTCGAGGAAAGCGCGGCTCGTGCCGCCATGATGCGTCGCGATGCGCAGGCCAAGCCATGGGCAAACAACGTTCGCCCCTGCCGAAATCACGGCTGCGATCGAGTGCGAGTCGCGGCCGAAACCGTCAGCTACGGCGATACTCGCCTGCATGCGCAAGCCTGCCGACGTGAGCGTTTGATGCACGGCACCCGAAGCGAGCACGGCGGGAACCGGCGTTTGCACGTCGCGATCGTCGAGAACGACGAGCGTCGCGCCGTGTCGCACCGCTTCTTCCGCTCCGTGCGCGATCTCGCGCAATTTTTCTGCCAGGTGCGAGGTGCCGAGCTCCAGCTTGATGACGTGCTGCGTCAGCCGCTCGTCCGCGCGCACGATATCGAACGCATGCTCGTCGAGCACGGCATGTTCGAGCATCACGAGCGAACCGAAGGACGGAACGTCGCCGTTGGTGGGCCCGGAGCCAATCCACGCGCGCATGTCGAACACGAGGCCTTCACGGTACGGATCGATCGGCGGGTTCGTGACTTGCGCAAAACGCTGCCGCAGATAGTAGGCAATCGGCAGACGCCGCTCGAGGAACGGCAGCGCGGCATCGTCGCCCATCGAGAAGACCGGCTCGCCGCCGCCCGATGCGACAACCTCGACGACGTCTTTGATTTCGTCCTTCGCAAACGCGAAGCGAACCAGCTCTGCGTCGGCCGGCGCCGACGGATTTACGAGTGGCTCGGCAAGTGCGAGATCGAACGCCCACGAGCGTACGATCGGGCGATAATCGCCGCGACGGCGGCGCTCCTCGCGAAACGCCGTCGGATCGAGCAGCTCGCCCGTCGCGAAACGCGCGACGAGCCGTTCGCCCGGGCCGAGGCGTCCGCGCTGAACGATGCGATCCTCGCCGAAATCGACGACGCCCGCTTCGCTCGCGCACAGCACTTTGCCGGAGTCCGTGCGGCACCAGCGCAGCGGTCGGAAGCCGTTGCGATCGAGCGCGGCACCGACGACGTCGCCGTCGGTGAAGATGATGGCTGCCGGCCCGTCCCAAGGCTCGACCGTAGGAACGTGCGCGTCGTAATAGGCGCGCAGACGATCGTCGACCGCGCCGATCGCGGGCGCGAGCATGAAGTCGACCGCTTCGTCGATGCGATAACCGGAACCGATCATCGTGTCGAGCGCGGTGTCGAAATCGAGCGAGTCGCTGGCGCCGCGGATCGGATGCATGCCGCGCGCACGCATCCACGCGCGATTGCCCGTGATCGTATTGATCTCGCCGTTGTGCGCGATCATGTTGAACGGCTGCACCAGCCGCCACGAGGGCGACGTGTTCGTCGAGAAGCGCTGATGGAAGACCGCGTAGCGCGACGTGAACGCGGGGTCGCGCAGATCTTTGAAATACGAGCCGAGCTCGTGGCTAGAGAGCAGACCTTTGTAGATGACCGTATCGGGCGAGGCGCTGACGAGTGCTGCCCCCGAAGTGTCGCGCAGCGTACGAATGATGTTGCGGCGCACTTGCCGCATGCGCTCGCGGACGTTGCCCGGGCCCATGTCGACGAGCAGCTGCTCGTACAACGGACGCGTTGCGCGCGCGTGCTCGCCGAGAACTTCCGGATCGACTTTCGGACGGCGCCAAACGAGGGGCTTCACTTCCGTCGCGTACACGGCCGCTTCGATTTGCGCGCGCAAGCCGGTTGCTTCTTCGGGATCGTGCGGCAAGAAGAGCGCGATGGCGGCTAGGTGGCGCTCGGGCACGCGGCGACTCATCGCAGCGAGCTCGCGAATCAGTACCGCACGCGGCGTCTCGAGCATCACGCCCGCACCGTCGCCGGTCCGGCCGTCGGAGGCTCGCGCGCCTCGATGGACCATGCAACCAACCGCCTCGAGGGCGAGACGGACGACCTCATGGGAAGCCGTGTGGGACAGATCCGCGATGAAGCCGACGCCGCAGGCGTCGTGCTCTTCGACTTTGGGCCAGTTCTGCAGTGCGCTCATCCTACAATTGGCTAATAAAAGATATGAGAAATCAGAAACGTTGCCCCACGGCAACGCTTCTTAGCCCTAGTTTAACGGATATCGCGCCGCGGTGCTACGTTTTGGCCGAGAAATAATTTTTCAGCGCCGTTCGCGCGAGAGGGCGCTCCTTTTCTTAGTCATGGTGAGCGCATGTCATGGTGAGCGGAGGCCGCCGCAGGCGGCCGGAGTCGAACCACCGCTCTGATGCCGCGGACAGCGAAACGATTGGCGGACGGCGTTATGCCGTGCTCGAACGCAGAATAGATGGGAGCGATCGCGAAACGGGCCGGACTGCTGCTTGTTAGCAATGTGTTCGTACTTTTGCTGTTTTCCGTCTTGAAGCACGTGCCGATCCCTTACGAATCGCTGTACAAGAGCAACCCGGCATACGCAATCGTCGGGTTCAGCGTTCTCATTTTCGACATCGCCGCTTTTCCCGTCGTCTTGATCTACTTGGCACATCAATACAGGCGCGACACGTTTACGTTACGACAAGGGGTTGCGACAGTCGATGCCCATCTTGGCCAATACTTCTGGCTAGGATTGACGGCATTGTGGCAATCGTTTGTTATCGCCGGCGCTACCTACTTTGCAATATTATTCTCTCGGATCTTGTTGCACGGGGAAATTGACGGCACGTGGGCCGTCGGCGCGTTGCGTCTGTTATCACCGCTTCTTTTTGCGCCAATGGGCATCTGGCTCGC
>JBOHTT010000110.1:0-5368 GCA_050733775.1 Vulcanimicrobiaceae bacterium | reverse complement strand
GCTATAGGTGACGTTGACGTAACCGCAGTTAGAGCCGCCGTTGACGTTGATGGTATTGCCGCTCACGCCGGCAATCGTCCCGTTAAGATTCGGCGAACCGCTTGTCGAGCCGGACGTTGTCGCGCTGCTCGTGGACGTACCGAGTGTAATGCTGCTGGCAGTGAACGAGCTGGCGCAGCTTCCGGATCCCCACACTGAGATCGGCGTTCCGGCGCTGAGCGAGTGGCCGTTGTTATTGATCGGCGTTGAGCTGCTATAGGTGACGTTCACGTAACCGCAGCCCGAGCCGCCGTTGACATTGATGGTATTGCCGCTAACCCCGGCAATCGTTCCGCTAAGATTCGGCGAACCGCTTGTCGAGCCGGACTCTGTCGTGCTGGTCGTACCGAGTGTAATGCTGCTGGCAGTGAACGAGCTGGCGCAGCTGCCGGATCCCCAGACTGAGATCGGCGTTCCGGCGCTCAGCGAATGGCCGTTGGTTGTAATGGGCGTCGAGCTGCTATACGTAACATTCACATAACCGCAACCACCACCGCCGTTCACGTTGAGCGTGTTGCCGCTGACACCATAAATGGTACCGGTGAGATTCGGCGATCCCGAGCCCGTGCTGCCGCCGGAGCTACTGCCCAGCGTCACTTGCGCCGCGGTAAACGACGTTGCGCAGCTGCCCGTGCCCGTGAACGTGACCGGAGTGCCGGCAGTGATGCTCAGGCCGTTGTACGACCATTGCGTCGAGCTGCTCGTCTGCACGTTGACGTAGCCGCATCCGGTGCCTGCGTTGACGTTGAACGCAGACGTGCTGCCTCCGGCAATCGTGCCGGTTACGGTCGAGCTTGAACCGTTGGTCGAAACGACGCCCGTCGTATGCCGCGTACTACCCGCGTTGGCAGCGGATGAGCCGACGACCGACGAGTTGCCTGTAGAAACCGCCGGGATGAGGCTGCTTCCGCCGCCTCCGTGACACCCTGCCAGTGCGAAAACGGCAAGCAACCCGCCGCATGCAAAAATGCGCCTGAGCAAAACTAAACTCTCCCTTTACAAGAGGGGGCGCACGCTGAAAACGTGGCTTTCGTTAACGAAGCGCGCGGCCGGAGTGACTACCGTCGCTTCCGAACGCCGGAACTCACTCCTGTCATCCGAGCGTGTCCATGCTGTTGCGTTTGACGTGGAAGCGAGCGCTATCTGAAAAGGACCAGCGCGCTTTGCGCAGGCAAACTGCTGGGCGGCGCGCCACCGGAGCTGGACAACGAACCGCCGTCGAGCACCCCTCCGCCGCTTAACGACATCGTGTGTGCGTATGTCTGCTTAAAGCTGGGCATGGCGTGCGTCGACGGATCGGGATTTACGACCGCTGCACACGCTCCGGCGCTCTTACCGCCGATGAAACATGCCCCGTACTCGCGAACATAGACGCCGCTCGACGCTTCGAGATCGCTGACGCTGCCCGGCGCAGTTACGAGCGGGTTAGCCGGAACGAGCTGCGTCTCGGGAAAAACGTGCAATCCGCTCGGCGTCCCGAAGGTCTCCCAGAGCACCGACGACGCGGGCGAATACGTGAGCAAGAACGACGCGTAAATGTATTGACGAACGGCGGTCGCACTTGCACCGTCCGTGGTCACGTTGTTGTAGCAAAAGAATTGCTTGCCGGCAGCCGCGGCAGCGATTTCGAGGTTCTCGCTTTGCGTCCATTGCGGACCCGTGGTGTAAGGCGGCGTCGGCTGCGATTCCGTGCCGTAGCACTGCTCGGCCATCGCTCCGATGGCGTTAGAGCTCCCGATTAACGCCGCGGCGTCGGAGCTCGTGGCGTAACCGTTGAAGACGACGGGATGTGACGTACCTGCAATGAGTGCCGCGGTCGCAGCGTCCCATACACCCTGCGAAACACTGCAGCCGAGCGATGACAAACCGGCGACGGCGTCGGTGTCATCGAAGAAAAAGGCGTCGATGTGACCGATTCCGGCCTGCCCGGCCTCCCAGTTGTTGAGCAACGTCAAGAGCGAAGGCGCCGCCGGATTCATCAGATACTGAGTTGTGGTCGAGCTCTCGGCAATGGAGATGCGATTGCCGTTGCAGTCGTGCGCGAACGACGAGTCATCCGACGTGTACAGCGGGTCGCTCGGCGCCTGGCGCCATGGATCGACGTAGTCGAGAGTTTTTATTCCGGCCGACGCTACGTTGCTTGCATCTGCAGTAGCCACTTCGGCCCAGCTAAGGATCGGTGCGGCTTGCGGGGCGGTAACCGAACGCGAACCTGCATAACCGCCCAGGTAATCAGCGGTCAGCACATGCGTCTGGCCGATCGACGCGGCGGCCGGATTGGATAGGCTGCTCGTCGAGGGTACGCTCGATCCACCGCCTCCTCCACCGCATCCGGTAAGAACGGAAGCGCCAAAAAGCCCGGCGCATATAAAGATGCGTCTGATCAAAGCTTAATCTCCCTTTTATTCAGCAGGTCCGCGATGTCACCGTCGAACTGAGGGACCGTCCGCGAACGTGAAAGACCGGCAGCGTGGAAAGACGCTGCCGGCCAACCCTTAGGTCTTTGCTAAGCCAAACCTGTCTGGGAGTTTAACGAGCGCGTAAAGTTACGCGCAAGCTTTATGCTACGCTTGCTTTTACTTCGGCGGATTGCGCTACGCGCACGATTGCTTCAACAACATCGTCAACGTCTTGCAGCGTCATTCCCGGATAGAGCGGCAGAGATAGAATTCTTTTCCAAATCATATCCGTCACCGGCAGGCGCGCGGGCAAGTCTTTATATGCAGTGAAGCGATGCGTCGGTATGTAGTGCACGCTCGTTCCGATGTTCGATTGCTTGCAGTAATCGATTACTGCATCGCGCGACACTCCTGCTTCTTCTTCGATGCTAACGACGAACATGCACCATGAGTGCCTATCCGGCTGACGTAGGAATTGCGTGATCGCCGTGATACCCGGGATGCCAGTCAGCCGACGATGATAATGCCTCGCCAGGCGCTCGCGTTCGGCCTGCAATTCATCGAGCCGTTCGAGTTGTGCCAGCGCGATCGCCGCGCCGATATCGGGAAGGTTGTATTTGTAACCGAGCTCGACGACATCGTACTGCCAGCTGCCGCCTGCTGTGTATCGCTTCCATGCATCGCGGCTCATCCCGTGCAGCGATAAACGGCGCACGCGGCTTGCTATTTCGCCGTCATTCGTCAGCAGCAAACCACCTTCTCCGCTGGTGATATTCTTTGTGGGATAAAAACTGAAGGCCGCGGCGTCGGACCCGGCGCCGGCCCAACGTCCGCGGCTTAGCATGCCCACCGAGTGCGCCGCATCTTCGAGCACTTTAATGCCGCGAGGCCGAGCGAACGCAACGATTTCGTCGACCGGCGCCGGGCGGCCGGCATAGTGCATTGGGATGATGCAGCGCGTCCGCGAGGTAGTCACGGCGGCGACGGATTGAGCGGTGACCGTAAGCGTGAGTTCATCGACGTCTGCAAATACCGGGATCGCACCGATCTCGCGCGCGCATTGTGCACCGGCGACGAATGTCAGCGACGGCATCACGACCTCGTCGCCTGGTCCCACTCCGAGTGCGATCAGGCCGAGATGCAGCGCGGCCGTGCAGCTGTTGAGGGCGACGGCATGTGCAACGCCCGATGCTTGGACAAACCGGTCCTCGAGCGCTTTGACGCTCGGGCCCGTCGTCAGCCAACCGTTCCGGAGAGATTCGACGACGCGATCGATCTCGTTTGCGGCAATGCTGGGACGAGCGTAGGCAAGGAAGTTGTTGCGCATGCAGTTCTCCTTTTTTCGATCAAAGTCGACCGCACTAGCGCGATCAGCATAAATAATACCCACAGAAACTTTCTGTCGAGAAAGTCCAAAAATATGGCTTCGACGCAGAATGCAAGCATCGTCGCTTGTAGGGCGATGCGAAGATCGTTCAGGAAATCGTTCGAACGCGGCAACGACAAGTCGCGAAACTGCACGAAGAATGCCACCCCGACCAGAAGAATACCAACGATGCCGAGGTCGACTGCGGTCTGGAGAAAAATGTCGTGGGGCGCGCGGTGCCAGCTCACATAGTACCGCAGCGGTGCTTGCAAGACGAACTTATCATACGCGGCTTCAAAGGATCCAAACCCCCAGCCGAAGAGCCAATGCTGCTGGAACGCAAGCCATGCTACCTTCCAAATTTCCTCTCGGCCGGCGCCCCCGCTCGAGATCGCGTTTGACCAGCGGCTCACGATATAAAAGGTGAAAGGTGCGATCGCTGAGCCGGCTATGATAAGCAATCCCAGCGCGATGAGACGATGGCGTGGATTCGCGAGCAGAATGAACAACGTCAGGGCGACGATTGCGAGCATCGAGGCGCGGGAACCGCTCAAGACAATCGTGACCACGATCAGCAGCAAACCGGACGCATTAGCCACGATCGGTACCAGCCGTCGTGAGGCTATCGTCGAGGCAAAGAGAATCGCATATGGAAGCAAGAGCGACGCCGCGAAGATATTCGGATCCGGATGCAGATGCGGGTTCTCGGAAGGCAACGAGATCCGCGCCCCCGCTGACAAAATGGTGCCGCCCGTGATTAGCGGCCAGAGCGCGACGGCGGCGGCGGCCAGACCGCCGATCACCGCGCAGGTTGCAAGAATCTCGACATCCGCCCGCGTCGCGATTACAAGGGCAACGGCTGCGTACAAGATGAAATTTTGGGCGATTGTAACGTAAGATTGTTGCCAATGGGTCGGATCGATGGACCAGAACCCTGAAATGCCCATCCAAATTAGGAATCCCAGCCATACGAGAACGGACGCCGAGGGCTTGACGAGCTCGCCTCGTCTTATCAACGCAAAGAGGATGGCGCCAAAGGTTACGATGCCGAGCAATTTATTGAGGGTGCCGATGTGCGGCACCGCCATGTCTCCGAACGGCGCAAGCACGATGTAAAAACCCAATGGAAAAACCAAAGGACGTTCGATCGCCAACAAGCAGAGCGGCACCGCGAGTGCAGCAAGAATCCCGAGACCAAACATCTTGGGCGTGCCATGCGCAACTTCATACGCGAGCAACAACAAAATCGCGGTAGCACCCGATATGACGCCCGCTCTGACCGCAACGGCCTTCACTGCCAGCGCCCTCATGCGATGTTCCCGATCAGATTGCGCGACCCGACCAGCGCGCTGACCATCCGTTCGGCGGTGCGGCCGTCGGATACGTACGGAAGCGGTGTTTCCGGCGGCGGCCGGTGAGCTAAAGACACGATCGCATTAGGTTCTGTGCCTGCCAAGACGTTCCAACCGGAACGTACCGTCTCTACCCACTCCGTGGACGTCCTTAGCGTGACGCACGGCACCCCGAGCACCGCAGCTTCCTTCTGCAATCCGCCGGAATCGGT
>JBOHTT010000109.1:0-10683 GCA_050733775.1 Vulcanimicrobiaceae bacterium | reverse complement strand
ATCGACATTAGGATCTTGTCGCGCCGCGGCGCGCGCTTTGACGTATGAAAACTGGCCGGCCTTCGTGAGCACGTTGAGGGCGTTTGCCAGAGATTGAGCTTGTCTCACGTTGCGGGTTACTACGGTTCGCGTCCGGCGGTCCTGCCGGCGAGAGCCTCCCGGTGCTTCGATGAAACATTCCATGAGAAAAGCAAGTATTTGCGCCGGCGGGTACCCGTTCAAAAAACGACTCCTGGAGGCAGCATGTTCTCTCGTTTGACCGGTGCGGTAATTGCAGCGCTCGTACTCACGTCGGCCGTTCCGGCGCGGGCAGACCTGCCGCCCCTCATCCCGAGAACGGTGCTGTTCGGACCGCCGGTCCGGGCGGTCGCGCGGATTTCGCCCGACGGTGTGAGGCTGGCGTATCTCGCCCCCGCATCGAACGGCAAGCTCGCGATTTGGGTGAAGACGATCGGCAAAGACGACGACAAGATGGTCGCGTCGGATCCGAAGCGTCCGATTCGCTCGTATTTTTGGCAGCCGGATTCCCAACATATCCTGTGGGAGCAGGACAAGAACGGCGACGAGAACTTTCAAATCTTCCAAACCGACATTGCGGACGGTTCGTCGCGCGATCTGACGCCGTTCGACGGCGTGCGCTCCGGGCTCGATGCGGTCGAACCGACGATTCCGGACACCGCGCTGATCATCATGAACAAGCGCGACAAGAATGTCTTCGACGAATACCGGCTCGATCTGCGCACGGGCGAGACGACGATGATCGCGCAGAATCCCGGCGATTATCAAGGGTTCATCCCCGACCACAACTTGCGGGTGCGCGGCGCACAAGAAGCGCTGCCTGACGGCTCGACCAAGATTTTGGTTCGCGACGGCGATTCCGGCCCGTTCCGCACGCTCGCGACCTTCTCGGCGGACGACGGCTTCCCAGCTCCGCAGGCGTTTTCCGCGGACGGCAAGACGCTCTATGTCATCACGTCGGCGGGTGCCAATGCCGCGCGTCTCCTCGCCTACGACGTCGCTTCAGGGCACTTCAAGGTCGTTGCGTCGGATCCGACTTATGATGTCGGCGGAGCAATCTTCGATCCCTTGACGAAGGCGCCCATCGGCGTTGCGTACCAGCGCGATCGCAGCGATGTCCAGTTCTTCGATCCGGCGTATCGTGCGGCATTCGCGCGCATCCGCGCCGCGCATCCGGGCGACGTCGGCTTCACCAGCACGACGCGCGACGGCAACCGATGGGTCATCGTGTATGACGTCGATGACGGGGCGCCGTGGTACTACGTGTACGACCGGACGACAAAGCAAGTGACGCCGCTCTTCACGACGCGCCCGGCGCTCGAAAAATACAAACTCGCCAAGATGGATCCCATGACGTATCGGGCGCGCGACGGCCTCACGATCCACGGGTATCTCACGTTGCCGGTTGGCGTCGCCCCGAAGAACCTACCGATGGTGCTCGTCGTTCACGGCGGGCCATGGGCGCGCGACAACTGGGGTTACGACGCCTGGGCGCAGTGGCTGGCAAACCGCGGCTACGCGGTGCTGCAAGTGAACTTCCGCGGTTCAACCGGCTACGGCAAAGAGTTTCTGAACGCGGGCGACCGGCAGTGGGCCGGCGCGATGCACACGGACTTGCTCGACGCAGTCGCGTGGGCGGTCAAACAAGGCTATGCGGATCCCAAGCGCGTCGCGATCTTCGGCGGCAGCTACGGCGGTTACGCGACGCTCGCGGGCCTCGCGTTTTCTCCGACGGAATTCGCCGCGGGCATCGATCTCGTCGGTCCGTCGAATTTAAACACGCTGCTCGCATCGATTCCCTCGTACTGGGCGACTTTCCGCGCGCAGTTTACGCGCCGCATGGGTGACACAGAAGCGTTCCTGAACACGCAGTCGCCGCTCTTCAAAGCGGATCAAATCGTGAGGCCTCTGCTCATCGGCCAAGGTGCGCACGATCCGCGCGTGAACCAGCGCGAGAGCGATCAGATCGTCGCAGCGATGCGCAAGAACGATAAGCCGGTGGAGTATATCGTCTTCCCCGACGAGGGCCACGGCTTCGCGAACCCGCAGAACAACCTGCGATTCAACGCGGCGGCCGAAGCCTTTCTCGCGAAATATCTGGGAGGCCGCGCCGAGTCGGCATCAGCAGACGAAAGCGTCGCGGCTTTTCTGAAGTAAGGCGCGAATCCCTCACCGAGCCCTAGCTTCCGGGGAGCGGGGCCACCGCTGCAACCGGACGGTTCTCCCTGGGGTCTTCAGAGACGATTGATACAGCCACGGCTTAATGCCGAAGAAATTTTCGCTCGTGTTGACCGAAATGCCCAACATATCGCAGTCGTCCACGAGCTGATCCGTCCGGACGAAGCCTTCACCCTAACCGCCGACCAAACCCGGGCCATTGAGGCGATTTCCCGAGGTCTGGCGCATGGCCACTACGAGCACTTGCTTCAGGCTCCGACGGGCTCCGGGAAGACTGAAGTGCTGCTGCGCGTCGCGCTGCGCACCGCCCTTGCGGGCGGCTATATCGTCGTCATTGCACCGACGCGCGATCTCGTCCGGCAGCACATCGCGTATTTTCACGAGCGGCTGGACGGCACTGGACTATGTGTCGCCGAGATCCACAGCGGGGTGCTGCCGGCGGAGCGTCGCAAGGCCGAAGCCGCAGTGCACGCCGGACAAGCCCACGTCGTCATCGGCAGCGCGATGCTGCTATCGAATAAGAAATATTGGGACCTTACGGACCACGCGGCTTTGACGATCGTGGACGACGTCAACGCGTTCGATGAGCGCGAGCATCTTCGCTTACTCGAGAATCTGGATTGCCCGCTGTTGTTCGCGTCCGCAACGCCGCAAGAAGTCAAGCCGTTCCTGACGCGAGTCGGTGCGATGGCGAACGTCACGCGCATGCGGGAGATGCCGTTCGATGTGAAGTCCACGAAAGTGCACAAAATTGAAGGCGTGTGGGGAGAACCGCCAGCCGAGCAGGTGGGTCGAGCGGATGCCCTTATTCGCGAGCATCTTACGCGGGGATCGCGCATCTTCGCGATCGGACGCACGCGCGGGGACGTCCCCCGGCTCGCCGAGCGTCTCGAGCAAACCTATAAGATCGACGTGCAGCAACTGCGGGGCGACATGTCCGATTCGGCCGAGCACCGCAAACGGCATAGCCGGCGCGGTGTCGCTGTGGACCAAACTTTCACTCGCGTCGAAATGATGCAGAAGTTTCGGGACGGCGCGCCGTCGATTCTCGCCGCAACGAACTTGATCGGCAGCGGTCTGGACGTTCCCGCCGCGGATCTCATCGTGATTACCGATGCAGACGCGTTCGGAGAAGCCGACGTCGAACAGCTCATCGGTCGCGTCGGACGCCGGGAACGTCCTTCCGACGCTGTGCTCATCACCTCGACGACGCTCGAACGAAATCCCTCCAAAGGAATGGGTGGCGGACGCGCGCGCACGTTTATGCCGCGCGGCATGCATCGCAAGAGTCTTTCCTTTAGACGCTGACGAGCGGCATTAGGGGAGAGAGAGTCGTAAGACCCTTGCTTGACCGCCCTCACGCGTCCTTAATGGGGTAAAGGCTGTGGGTCGAGGCGCCTATTGTGAAATTATTCCCGCGAGAACGATCGCGACGGGATTTTGCTCCCTGCATCGATGGGACGCTGAGAGAACACGCGTTCTCCTCGAGTTCCGTGCAGATGAGATTTGCTCGCCGTTGGCTGAGCACGATTTTATGCGTCTGCGGCATTCGACAGCCTGCAATCCAGGACGCACTCATAGCAAGCGGCGAAGCGCTTGCAAACAGCGTCGAGCATGCCTACCATGGAGACCGCCGGGGAGAAGTGCAAATCCGGTGCTACTGTTGCACGACGCATGGCACGATCCTGATCGAAGTGGGCGATAACGGCAGCATGCAGCACCACGACGAGCCGACGCAGAATCGCGGTTTCGGTTTTACACTCATGCGCGCAATCGCGCAGGACGTCAACGTGCTATCGGGCGGCGGAACCGTCGTTACGCTGCTCCTCGACATCGCGTAAGCGTCTAAACCGGACTGGGACCTTTCCGTAGCGCCGTTTCTTCGTGCACGAAATAAATTTCCCAACTCCGGCCATCGGGATCGTGCGTCCAGACCTTCGTCTGTCGCGCATAACAGCACGTTTTGTCGGGCTGAAGCTCGACCGAAAATCCCGCGTCCTCGAGGCGCGCTGCCGCTGATTTGACGGCTTCACCCGAGCCGGCAAGCACGCCGAAGTGCGGCTCGCGGTCGACGACGACACTCGCATCGAGGTGAAGCGCGAGCTCGAGACCCGGGTCTTCGCTGATGAAGAGCGCGTAGTCGTCGTAGTGCTTCGTCGGCTCTGTTTGCAGGAAGGTCTTGAAAAACAGAACGCTCTTGTCGAGATCGGATACCGGAATACTTAAATGGAACTTCATGCTTATTGTGATTGCGCCGCTCCGCCCGAGCCGTATCGTTGAGTGTCAACAATGTTGACGCAAATGCCTCTTCAGGCGGCGTCTTCGGGGCGCGGGAAGAGCCGGCATCGCGGGCCGTGAAAGGGCCGGCATGCGAGCAGTTGTTCTTAAGACGAAGGGCGACGCCGACGTCCTAAAGGTAAGCGAGGACGTCGCCGCGCCAGAACCGCAAGGCGAAGAGGTTCGGGTGCGGGTTCGTGCCTTCGGCATCAATCGCGCCGACGTGCTTCAGCGCAAGGGTCACTACCCGGCGCCGCCGGACGCGCTCGCGCCCGACATTCCTGGGCTCGAGTTTGCCGGCGAAGTGGAAGCGCTTGGACGGCGGGCGCACGAGCGGAAAATCGGGGAGCGCGTCTGCGGTATCACGGCTTCGGGCGCATATGCCGAGCTGCTCTGCGTGCACGAGCGCACGACGGTGCGCATTCCGGACGGCATCAGTTTCGAACAAGCTGCCGCCATTCCGGAAGCATTCATGACGGCGTTTGATGCGCTCGAGCAAGGTCAATTTGAAGCAGGCGGCTCGGTCCTCATTCACGCCGCCGGCAGTGGCGTGGGTACGGCCGCTATTCAGCTCGTTGCCGCCGCGTCCGGAATTTCGATCGGCACGTCTCGCACGGCCGACAAACTGGCGAAGGCCAAAGAATTCGGTTTGACGGCAGGCGAGCTGCTCGACAATGCGTGGGACGAAACGGCGAAGTCGCATACCGGCGGCGCCGGAGTCGACGTTATCTTGGAGTTCATCGGCATTCCAACGTACGCGCGCAATCTTTCGGCGATACGTTCCGGCGGTAAGATCGTCCAAATCGGCACGCTCGGCGGAGTTCGTGGCGAGATCGACATCGGTCCGATGCTTCGCAAGCGCGTCGCATGGATTGCGACAACCTTGCGCGCTCGGCCGCTCGAGGAAAAAATCTCGCTCGCGCGCCGCTTCGAGCGTTTGGTCATGCCGCAATTCTCTGCCGGGAAGCTGCGCTCGGTGATCGACGCTACCTATAAATTCGACCAGATCGCGGAAACGCACCGCCGCATGGAATCCGATAAATCCTTCGGCAAGATCGTCGTAACGGTGTGAATCAGTCGGGGTCGCTTAATCCTAAGTGGTCACGCAGCCTCGAGCCGGAATAATCGCGGCGGAAGATGCCTCGGCGCTGAAGTTCCGGCACGACCTCGTCGACGAATTCAACGAGTGAATCGGGAACGAATGCCGGCGAGATCACAAAACCGTCGCTGCCGTCCGATTCGACGACCGCTTCCATGTAATCAGCGATCTCGGCAGCAGTGCCGGCGATTTGGGGAACCAGAACACCGCGCCCGTAGATCTTTCCGACGTCCTCCAGTGTCAACTGCTGCTCCTGGCTGAACGCGGCCACCTGTTTGAAGAGTCCCTGCGTTCCACGCGCTTGGACGTTTGCGACCGGTTCGCCGGTTGGATAGCGCGAGAAGTCGATGTTGCTGTGGCTGGAAAGCGTCGAGAGCCCGACGAGCGGATGAACCAGTTCATTGTGCCGGTCGCGTTTGCGCTCTGCGTCGGCGTGACTCGAGGCCACGAACGGCATCATCGCGGTTAATATCTTGCAACTATCGCGCGAGCGTCCGTGCTGTTCGACCTGCGTCTTAACGTCGTCGTAGAAAGCTTTCATCTGATGCGGCTCTTGCTGAATTGTGAATACGACTTCCGCCCAACGCGCCGCAAACGCTCTGCCGCGCCCCGACGAACCTGCTTGAATGACCACGGGCCGGCCTTGGGGAGTGCGCGGAATGTTGAGAGGTCCACGCGACTTGAACCAATCGCCCTCGTGATTGACGTATCTCACGCGGCTGGGGTCGGCATAGATGCCTCGCTCTTTGTCGAGCACTAAGGCCTCCGAATCCCAACTATCCCACAGTTTGAAGGTCACCTCCACGAACTCGTCGGCACGATCGTAGCGCTGGTCGTGTTCGAGGTGCGAGTCGACGCCGAAATTCATCGCCTCTCCGTCGTTCATCGAAGTGACGACATTCCAGGCGGCGCGACCAGCAGACAGGTGGTCGAGCGTCGCAAACTCGCGCGCAATGTGATAGGGCTGGTCGTATGTCGTCGATCGCGTCGCGCCGAGGCCAAGGCGCTGTGTCACCGCCGCCATCGCTCCGAGCACGGGCAGCGGATCCATACGGGTCGCGTCCTGATCGCCGAACCGAATACCGACTTCGAGATTCAATCCGTAGCGGTCCGAGATTCCAAGGCGGTCCGCGAAGAAGATGAAGTCAAACTTGCCTCGCTCGAGCGTGCGAGCGGCCTCGAGATAAAAATCCAAATCGAGAAAGTTCACGTGGTGCGCCGGATTGCGCCAATTGGCGTGACCGTGGTTGACCGGGCCTGCGATCATGAACGCGCAAAGATGCATCTGCCGCATAAAAGTGCAGAGGCTTCTACGGCGCCGAGGGTTGCCGTCTCCGCGCCGGCACGAGCAACGTCACTGCTGCACCGATAAGACCGGCCCAGCCGAGCGCCCCGCCGATTAGCGCCGGATCCCACCACGTGCCGCCCGTGGCAATCGTTACCGCGAAATACGCTGCATAATAGACGAGGGGCACGACGAAGCCGAAGGCGTGCAGCCGTGGGCCGCGCAGCGCCTGCGCGCCGCCTTGGGCCATGAAGATGTCGGCGACGACTCCGGCGACGATCGACATCACGAGATACGTCACGGCTAGCGGCGTGTCGTTCGTGATCGAGGCGGCCATCATGCAGTTGCCCGCGAGAAGGAAGATCGTCATCGCGCCCGGCCGAAGCGCGAAATTCGACACGAGCCACGTCGCGAAGCCCATCAGGATGAAGGTCTGCAAAATGATGATGGCGATGCCGCCGCCTGTTTTGTACGACACCATCGTCACATTGGTGAATAAGTCGGGTGAATACAGAATTTCGTTGGGCGGTGCATAGATGCGGGCCGCCGACGGATCGAAGGCGTAGGCCGTTCCAAGATGCACGAACTCCAGCCACGTCGCGAGCGCGAAAACCAGCGGAAGCTGGTCGCCGAGCGTGCGCAGCCGCTCGCGCACGTGCAGCGCAGAGAGAATCGGTGCGCTCACCACGAGAAAAATGCCGAGCACGATGATCATGTGCGTGGGGCTGGTGACGGCCTCGACGCGTTCCTCGACGCCGAAAATCGTGTGCCAAATGAGATCGGCAACCCCGCCGATGAAAAACAGCGGGATCCCCAAAAGGGGCAAGCGATACTCGGAGGGCCAAAGGTTGAGCCCACGATAGCCTCGCGCCCGATTGCGGAGTGCCGTCGCGGTCAGCACGACTGCTCCCGTCGCCATGGCCGCATAGAAGATTGCGTGATATGGCGTAAAGAAGTTCTCGACCGCAACATGAAGATGCGCCCAGCCATCAGCGGAAAACCCCGCAGCCAACCAAAGTCCGATGACCCCAATCGTAAGATCGAGGGTCGCATTGCGTGGAGGCGCGTCTTGCATCTCGCAGTTTGCGCGTTCGTGGCGAGCGGCTGTGCGCCTGCGCCGAAGACCGTTCCACAAAACGTCTCTGTCGGCGACGCGTTCCCCGCATCGTGGCCGACGCCGCTGGCGAAACCGGTCGACGCGGAGCCGCAGATTCAGGCGATGCGATTTTCGAGCCTCAACGTGCCGCTTGGAACCGACTGGAACGGCGATGTCGTCGCGTCGACCAACACCGCAAGCATCGAAGTGTTGGGGACCAATCTCTTTTCGTTCAGCGTTCCCAAAACTGGTGTGGGCGCGTTCCACTTCAATTTTCACATGATCGACGTTCCGTCGTTTTTTGTCCGCCCATACTCGTTGCACGTGATTGCGCGCAACACGGCCGGCGAGAAATCGGAGATCGACGTGCCGTTTCGCATTAGCGGGCGCCGATGAGTTTCCATACGATCCGCTTCACGTTGAACGGCGCGCCGAAAACGCTGTCGGTTGCCGCCAACCGGCTGCTGCTCGACGTCCTGCGCGACGACTGCGGTCTCACCGGCACGAAAGAAGGTTGCGGCGTCGGGGTCTGCGGCAGCTGCAGCGTGACGATCGATGGCAAACTCATGTCGGCGTGCCTCGTGTTCGCGCCGACCGTCGATGGCTGTTCCGTGCAAACCGTCGAATCGTTGGCTGAAGATGGCCGGCTTACGCCGCTGCAAGAAGCCTTCATTACGCACGGCGGCTTTCAATGCGGCATCTGCACGTCCGGTCAAGTCGTCGCTGCGGCAGCACTGCTCGCCGAGAACCCGCGGCCTTCCAAAGACGACGTCAAATCCTGGATGACCGGCAATCTCTGCCGCTGCACCGGCTATTACCAAATCGTCGAGGCGGTGCTGGCGGCTGCCGAGCAGAGCGCATGACGAGCTTCGATCTGCACGAGCCGCGGAGTCTGGGCGAAACGTTCGAGCTCCTGGAGCGCTACGGCGAAGAAGCGCACGTGCTCGCCGGCGGAACGGCGCTCGTGCTGCTGATGCGCAGCGGTTTGCTCTTGCCGGAGCATGTCGTCTCGCTGCAGCACGTCCCGGGCATGCGCGAGATCGGCATCACGTCCGATGGTGGCCTCGAGATCGGCGCGCTCGTGACGCATCGTGAGATCGAACGCTCTGCACTCGTGAAGCGCTTTTTCGCGCCGTTGGCGGAAACGTTCGGGCGCGTCGCGACGGTGCGCATCCGCAATCAAGGCACGATCGGCGGCAATCTCGTCCATGCGGATCCCGCCGGCGATCCGCCACCGATGCTGATGGCGCTGGACGCGGAAGTCGCGATCGCGAGCAACGGCGGCATTCGAACCGTCGCGGTCGGCGAGTTTTTCCAAGGCCTCTTCGAAACCGTGCTCGGGCCCGGCGAAATCGTCACCAGCGTTCGCATTCCGCCCCCGGCGCCGCAAACGTGCGGCACCTACGTAAAGTTTCTCCCGGCCTCGAAAGACGACTACGCGACCGTTTCCGTCGCCGCAACGCTCTTGCGCGATTCCGCCGGCGCTTGCGAGCGTGTGCGGATCGCGCTCGGCGCCGTGGCACTGACGCCCGTGCGCGCGCGGCGCGCCGAAGCGGTCCTGTCCGGGAAAACGCTCACACCGGAGCGCATTAGCGAAGCCGCTGCGGCCGTCTTGGAAGAGATCGACCCCCAGACCGACATCCGCGGCTCGGCGGCATATAAGAAGGAGATGGCGCGCGTTTGGACCGAGCGCGCGCTCGCGGCTTTCTAAAGGAAGGCGAAGGCCGATCCCGCCAGCCAGCGGCCGCCGTCTGCCGTGATGCACGCGCCCGTGACGTAGTCGCTATAGTCGCTGGCAAGAAATGCCGCGAGGTTGGCAATCTCCCCGGTCGTGCCGAATCGCTTGGCCGGGATCGATTGACGCATTCGTTCGGCGCGCTCGGGATCGCCGAAGAGGATATCGGCACCGCCGGTTTCGGCGATCGCACCGGGTGCGATCGCGTTACAGCGAATCTTGTGCGGCGCCCATTCCACGGCCAGCGACCGCGTCAGCGCGAGCACGCCGGCTTTCGCGGCAGCGCTATGCACCGTACCGGGCTGCGCGTGCCACGCATACGTCGCCACGATATTGATCATCGACCCTCCGCGGCCGCTCGCGATCATCGCTTTGGCGGCGGCTTGCGAGCAAAACCACGTGCCGTTGAGCACGATCTCGACGACGGCGCGCCAACCGTTGGGCGTGAGATCGATCGAGCGGACCGGAAAATTTCCCGCCGCATTGTTTACCAAAATGTCGACGCTGCCGAAGCGAGAGACCGTCTCGGCGACCATTGCGTCGACCAATTTCGGGTCGCGAACGTCGACGGAAATTGCGGCTGCGCGCGCGCCGAGTGCTTCGACTTCAGCAGCGGCCGTGTCGATCACGGCCTGCTTGCGGCTTGCGATAACGACATTCGCGCCCAAGCGGCCAAGCTCGAGCGCCATGCCGCGTCCCATACCGGTTCCGCCGCCCGTGACAATCGCAGTTTTGCCGGCAAGACTTCCGGGCTGCAGCATTACTTCAGCGACGCTGCAACGCCGATCGCGAGTGCGGTTCGTTCCGGGATTGAATCGACGATAATGTGTTCGTGCTCGGCATGCCCGCCGTCACCGACGGCGCCGAGACCGTCCAGCACCGGCGCACCCACCGCAGCGGCGAAGTTGCCGTCGCTGCCACCGCCGACGGAGACTTCGCTCAACGCGAAGCCGAGATCCGCCGCGACGCGCTTTGCTCGTTCGAAGAGGTCGACG
>JBOHTT010000108.1:0-2382 GCA_050733775.1 Vulcanimicrobiaceae bacterium | reverse complement strand
GTTCTCGAATGTTGCAAGCGTTGGGGTGACCTTCCGCTTGGGTAACCAGGCGCTCGAGCGCGAAATCCGCGAAATCTTTACGCGGAAACGCGAATTCCGGCGCCTTCGCGCACGCTGCCGACCAGGTGCCCGGATGGTCCGAGCGCGGCGCGGAGGCGTTCGACACGACCCGCCGGCACCGCGATCAGCAGTCCTCCGGACGTTTGCGCATCCGACAGCGCTATGCGCATCGCCGCATCGACACCGTCATCGTACGTTGTAAACGCGGCGTGCGCTTTCATATTATCTTTCGTTCCGCCCGGGACGACATCGGCGCGAATCAAATCGAGCACGCCCGCAAAAAGCGGGATCGCGTTTGCGTGAAACTCGAGCGCGACGCCGGAAGCTTCCATCATCGCGCCGGCGTGTCCGAGCAGACCGAAGCCCGTGATGTCCGTCGCGGCATGCGCGCCGTGCTCGACCATTGCCGCCGACGCGCGCGCGTTCAGCTCGAGCATCGCCTCGACGGCAGGCTGCAGCGCCGCTGCATCGATGCGATCGCGCTTGAGAGCAGTCGTCAGAACTCCCGTGCCGAGCGGCTTCGTCAGCAGCAGCGCGTCGCCGGGACGCGCGCCCGCATTCGTGACGACCTTGCGCGGATCGACGGTGCCCGTCACTGACCAACCGTATTTCGGCTCGCTGTCTTTGACCGTGTGTCCGCCGAGCAACGCGACCCCGGCCTCCTTCGCAATGGCTGAGCCGCCTTCCAGAATGCGGCGCAAGATGCTCAGATCGACCTCTTCCACCGGAAACGCGCAGATGTTGAGCGCGGTCAGCGGCGTCGCACCCATCGCGTAAATGTCCGACAGCGAGTTGACCGCAGCGATGCGCCCAAAATCGAACGGATCGTCGACGATGGGTGTGAAGAAATCCACCGTCTGCACGAGCGCGAGATCGTCGCGCAGCAAATAAACCCCCGCGTCGTCACGCGTGGCGATACCGACGAGGACGTTTTTATTCTCCGCGAGTGGCAAGCGGCGCAGGACCTGCGCCAGGTCGGCGGCTCCGACTTTACTCGCTCAACCCGAGGTCGAGGAGAGGGCTGTCAGCCGGATTTCGTGCGAGGTCATGTGCAAGGGGCAAGTTGTGTCGACGGCGCGCGGGATGCCTGCAGGTGCGCACGGAAGTGTGGCGGCCATGGCAGACCAGCGTAGCGTTTCTGAACGCCGCGGCGGAAACGAGCGGCGAACGGTCAGTGGCAAGCAGCTTTTGTTCCTGCCGGGACCCGTCACGGTTGCGGAGCCGGTGCTCAACGCGATGACGCGGCCGCTCGTAGATCACCGCGGGCCCGAATTCAAGCGCACGCTGGAGCGGATGAACTCGCGTCTGCGTCCGATTTTCGGCACGCGGCACGAGATCATGCTGCTCGGCGCATCCGGTACCGGCGGCCTCGAGGCCGCGGTCGCAAATCTCATCGAGCCGGGCGACAAAGTGCTCGCGTGTCCGATCGGCGTCTTTGGCAATCGCCTTGCATCGATTGCGAAGATGTGGGGTGCCGACGTCGAGGTGCTGGATACGAAGTGGGGACGCGGCGTCGATCAACGCATCCTTGCAGAGCGTTTGCGCGCCGACACGAATTGCGAAATCAAGCTGATCCTGCTCACGCATAATGAAACGTCGACCGGCGTCGCAAACGAGATGCATGCGCTGGCGACGGCGATCGGCAAGCATCCCGCGCTGGTGATCGTCGACAGCGTGAGCGGCATGGGAGCGACGCCGTTCATGATGGACGATTGGGGTTTCGACGTCGTCGTCGCGGCTTCGCAAAAGGCATTTGCCGCGCCGCCGGGGCTCGCCATGGTCGCGGTCTCCGATCGTGCCTGGGAAAAGATGGAAAAGACGCGTAGCTCGCGCTTCTATTTCGATCTGCGCCGCGCGCGTGAATTCGGGAAGATCGGGCAAACGCCGTGGACTCCGCCAGTTTCGATCGTCTTCGCGCTCGAACGCGCGCTCGATTTGTACGAGCGCGAAGGCGACAAGAAAGTACACGGCCGCCTCACGCTCAACGCGCACGCGATCCACGCCTTCACGACCGCCGTAGGATTACGGCTGTTCTCGCAGCCGCCGTATCACTCGAACACGGTCGTGGCGATTCATTGTCCGGAACGCGTCGAGGCGTCAGCCGTGCTGCAAACCTGCCGCGATCAGGGTTTCGTGATCTCAGGCGGGCAGCAGCAGCTCAAAGGCAAGATCTTCCGCATCGGAACGATGGGCGACATCACGCGCGACAACCTTCTCGCGATGCTAGGGTCGTTCGAAGACGCGGTCGACCGGCAAGGATTCGCTATCGATCTCGGCGCCGGCGTGCAAGCCGCGCGCGAGGCCTTCAAGGCCGGCCTACAC
>JBOHTT010000107.1:0-2290 GCA_050733775.1 Vulcanimicrobiaceae bacterium | reverse complement strand
CCAGTAAAATCGTTCATTCGGTCTTTGGGCCGACGCCGCAGTACGCGTGGCCGTTGCTTGCGCAGCGGCTCGACGCCGAGGTGTGGGTGAAACACGAGAACGACACGCCGATCGGCGCGTTCAAGGTGCGCGGAGGGCTCGTGTATCTGCACGAGCTGACGAAGAAAGAAAAGCAGATTCCGGGCGTGATCACGGCGACACGGGGCAACCACGGGCAGAGCATTGCTTTCGCCGCCGCGCGGCATGGGATAAAATGCACCGTTGTCGTACCGCACGGGAATAGCGTCGAGAAGAACGCGGCGATGCGGGCGCTTGGCGCGGAGCTGGTCGTGCATGGCCGCGATTTTCAGGAGTCGCGCGAGCACATGCAGCGTCTTGCGGCCGAGCGCGGATTGCACGAAGTGAACTCGTTCCACCCCTGGCTCGTCACCGGCGTCGCCACCTACGCGCTGGAGCTGTTCGAAGCGCTGAGCGATCTCGATTCCGTGTACGTGCCGATCGGGCTCGGCTCGGGGATCTGCGGAACGATTGCGGTGCGCGACGCGCTCGGCCTCAGCACCCAAATCGTCGGCGTCGTGGCCGAGACGGCGGATGCCTACGCGCGCTCGTTCGCCGAAGGGCGCGTCGTCCCGACCGAAAGCTCGGACACGATCGCCGACGGCATGGCGGTGCGCGTACCGGATGCCGAAGCGCTCGCGATCATCCGTCGCGGCGCCAGCCGCATCGTTCGCGTCAGCGACGCCGAGATCAAGGCTGCAATGCGAGCGTTCTTCACCGACGCGCACAAAGTCGTCGAAGGTGCGGGTGCGGCGCCGCTTGCCGCCGCGATGCGCGAGCGCGAACGCGTCCGCGGAAAGAAGATCGGCCTCATCTTATCCGGCGGCAACGTCGACCGCGACGTGTACACACCCATCTTGTCATCCCGAGCGTAGGAGCGCGTAGCGCTCCGTAGTCGAGGGACCGCCACAATGCTAGTAGGCCACGATTCCCGTGGCCCACTAACCGCTTCTCTGTCCCTCGACTACGCAATGCGGAGCCTGTCCCGAGCGAGCGCAGCGAGACGAAGGGCATTGCTACGCTCGGGATGACAAAGGGGATTACTTAAACAGCTTCACCGCATTGAGTGCCGTGTTGTAGAAGCCCCAACCTAGCGGGATCATCACGACGATCCACGCGAGGATGACACCGAAGCTGTTGCCTTGTTCGGTACGCTCTTGCATTTAAGCCATTGCCTCCGCTTCGGTCAGCTTGACGTAGTGGCGTTCGTTGAGTGGCCGCATTGCAAGGTTGCAAATCAAGCCGATCACGAGGAGCCCTGCCATGATGTACATCGTGACGTTGTACGCGTCGGCCTTGGCTACGCCGTGGTCGAGCTGATATTGGCGGATGTAGTTGACGAGCACCGGTCCGAAGATGCCGGCTGCCGACCAGGCCGTCAACACGCGGCCGTGAATCGCGCCGACTTGCATCGAGCCGAAGATGTCCTTGAGATAGGCCGGTATCGTCGAGAATCCGCCGCCGTACATCGAGATGATGATCAAGTACGCGAGGATGAACAGCGTGATGCTGTGCGTTTTTCCGGTCCACGGAACGATCGAGTACAAGATTATTCCGAGGACGAAGAAGATGTTGTACGTCAGCTTTCGACCGAGGAAATCGGAGCTCGAAGCCCACGAGATGCGCCCCAGCATGTTGAACGCGCTCATCAGTGCGACGAACCCGCCGGCAATGGCAGCCGAAGCTGCGGTTGCGGCCGGCGTACCGTGTGGAAAGCGCAACGGGAACATTTCCTGAATCATGAGTGAGGCTTGACCGAGCACGCCGATGCCGGCGGTGACGTTCAAGCAGAGCACCCACCACAACAGCCAGAACTGGGGCGTCTTCATCGCTTCGTTCACGGTGACGTTGTGGATCGTGATCATGCTTTTCGCTTCAGTCGCGCTCGTCGGGGCCGTGTAGCCCTTCGGCAACCAGCCGGGTGCAGGCGCGCGAACGATGGCCGGGCCGATCATCATGAAGGCGAAGTACACGATGCCCATGACGAGCATCGTCATCGCGACGCCGGTGTCGGTCGGGCCCGAGAAGTACTTCATCAGCTTAACCGCGAGCGGGGCACCGATCATCGCTCCCCCACCGAAGCCCATGATCGCGCATCCCGTTGCCAGACCCGGACGGTCCGGAAACCATTTGATCAGCGTCGAGACCGGAGAAATATAGCCGATTCCAAGGCCGCATCCGCCGATGACGCCGTAGCCGAGATAGACCAGCCACAGCTGATGCTGTGAGACGC
>JBOHTT010000106.1:0-2974 GCA_050733775.1 Vulcanimicrobiaceae bacterium | reverse complement strand
GTTCGCAACCGACGGCCGAGCGCGTCCCACGCGCTCCGCGACACGTTCTTGCGTGAAATCGAAATCCTCGATGAGATGTTGAAATCCCATCGCTTCTTCCAGCGGATCGAGGTCCTCGCGCTGCAAGTTCTCGATCATCGCGATCTCGAGACTTTCCAGATCTTGGGCTTGGCGCACGATCGCCGGGATCGTTCGTAATCCTGCCGCTGCGGCGGCCCGCCAGCGCCGCTCGCCGGCGATCAGCTCGTAGCGCTCGCCACGTTTGCGCACGATGACCGGCACCAGCACGCCGAACGCCACGATCGAGCTCTCCAGCTCGTGCTGCCGCTCCGCATCGAACGTCATCCGCGGTTGATGCGGATTCGGCACGATCGCGTCGACCGAAATCTCTTGCGGCCCGGCGTCCCGCTGCTCCGGCTCTCGCGGCTTCGCCTCGCCGAGCAGCGCGCCCAATCCCCGACCGAGTCCTCGCTTAGGAGCGGCCATTTCTCACCCCGGCTTTGCCGCGTGCAGCATTCGTCATGAAACGTTCTGCGTTCAGCGGTGCGGCGAGGAATGTCGGCGATCCGAAAGCGAGCATTACGACACCGTTTCTAATGCGGCGACCTCCTTCGCGAGATCGAGATATGCTTGTGCGCCACGGCTTTTTACATCGAATAAGACGACGGGCTTTCCGAATGAAGGCGCTTCCGAGAGACGGATGTTGCGGGGAATTTGAGTCTTGAAGACGTGCTGCGGAAAGAAGCGCGAGACTTCGTCAACCACTTCGATTGCGAGCCGCGTGCGGCCGTCGAACATCGTGACGAGCACGCCGAGGATCTCGAGCTTTGGATTGAGCGCTTCTTTCACCCGGCTCACGATATTGGTCAGCTGCGAGAGGCCTTCGAGCGCATAAAACTCCGCCTGAATCGGGATGATCATTTGATCCGCGGCGACCAGCGCGTTGATCGTGAGCAGCCCCAGCGATGGCGGACAGTCGACGAAGATATAGTCATATTGGTCAGTGACACTAGCAAGCGCTTGGCGAAGTCGCGTCTCTCGCGCCAGGGCACCGACAAGCTCGACCTCGGCGCCGGCCAAATTGGGCGTTGCCGGGATCAGCCAGAGGTTCTCGACGTCGGTCGGGACTGTCGCATCGGCGGCCGGCAACTCCCCGAGCAGCACGGCATAGGTGTCGTTCTCAATGGCGCGCTTGTCGATCCCGAGCCCGGTCGTCGCGTTGCCCTGCGGGTCGGTGTCCACGAGCAAAATTCGCTTGCCAAGCAAGGCGAGGCAAGCGCTTAAATTGACCGCAGTGGTGCTCTTGCCGACACCACCTTTTTGGTTCACGACCGCGACAATACGACCCATCGGGTATGATGGCGGCGTTCGTTCCGGGACCCAATGTTCCCCGGGGAACAGTCGGTCCGAGCGCTAGCTGCCGGTAAAGATCTGCGCGATGGCCCGGCGTGCGCGGTCCGCAAGGTCGGTGGAGTTGTTGTGCTCCGGATGCTCCGTCACGCCTTCGAGCAGCGCTTGGAGAATCGCGCCGACTTGCGGCCCCCCGGCTGAACCCCGAGGAAGAACGCCGGCCTGAATCAGCAGCGCGATGACCTGCTCGCCGTCGATCGCCAAATCGCGAAGCCCGAGCGGCGGACGCTCGGCCAAAATTCCTCGCACGCGCTCCTCGAACGGCGCGTTACTGCCGCGATCCGGGAGGCCACTACCCGCGACGTCGGCACGGCGCAAAGCGAAGAGCGGCTCCAGCAAATCGACGCCGACACGCCGGATGAAGCGGCGAATGGTCGAGGCGGGCAGCTCGGCGTCAGCGGCATACATATGGTGTCGTACGAGGCGCGCGACGCGCTCCGTCGTGTCGGCGGGATAGCGCGTGCGCTCGAGCATGGCGCGTGTCATGCCCTCGCCTTCGATCTCGTGCCGGTAGAAATGCGTCCCGTCTTTGGCGCGCGGTTTCCCGACGTCGTGGAGCAGCGCCGCGAGGCGCACCAACGGGTCGTCGGCCGGCGCGGCGTCGAGCGTCGCGAGCGCGTGCCGCCACACGTCGAAGCGGTGCCAGCGGTTCTGCGATACGCCGTCGCCTTCGAGCAACTCGGGCCAGATATGCGCGAGGACCCCGGTCTCAGCGAGGAGTGTGAATCCGATCGATGGGCGCGGCGCTCGCAACAGTTTCCCGAACTCGTCGTAGATACGCTCCGCCGAGATCGTCGCCGCCAGCGGCGCAGCGTCATGCATGGCGGCCACCGTTTCCCGCGAGAGCGAGTAGCGAAAGCGCGCCGCAAATTGCGCCGCGCGCAGCATGCGCAGCGTATCTTCTTCGAACGCCTGCGCGCGGACGATATCGATACGGCGCGCGCGAATGTCCCGCGCGCCGTCATACGGATCGACGAGCTTTCCGGAAGGCAGCGCGCGCGCCAGCATGTTCATGCGAAAGTCCCGGCGGCCGAGGTCTTCTTCGAGCGTGACCTCCGGCGCGGTCACGACGGTGAAATCGCGATGTCCCGATCCCGTCGAGACTTCGCGCCGAGGCAGCGCGAGATCGGCGTTCCCGTGTTCGGACGTGAATTTCGTGATCGCGAACGCGGCGCCGACCAAATCGACCCTGCCGTGCTGCTGCAGTATCGCAATCAGCTGGTCTTGCCGAACGCCGACGACGACGTAATCGAGATCGTGTCCGCTGTCGGGTGCTTCTCCGAGTTCTTCGCGCAGCTCGTCACGGACCCGGCCGCCCACCGAGAACAGCGACCCTGCCGGAAGCCACTGCGCGAGGAGCTCGTCGAGGGGGCGGTTCACGACGCGCACAGCGGCCGTTTCTGCGGAACACCGACGCGCCGGGGGAACCGTGCGGGCGTCGCCGCGCGCTTCGTCACGACGAGGATGCACCGTTCGCCGCCGGCCGGCAGCTTTTCGGTTAACTCGCCCCCCAAGACAAGCGCAGCGTCGCGGACGGCCTCGCGCTCGCGCTCGTCGATACGAC
>JBOHTT010000105.1:0-2034 GCA_050733775.1 Vulcanimicrobiaceae bacterium | reverse complement strand
GCGCGCGAAATTCTGGGCATCGCGCCGACGCTTTCCGACGCCCACTTCTTGCTCGGCAAAGCCCTGGCGGCGCAACGGCGTTTTCGCGATGCGCGCGATGCGTTTGCGGCGGCGATCGAAAATGGCCAATATGCGGCACGCCACCCGCTCGTCGACAACGAGGTCTCTCTTTGGAAAGCCCACTCCGAGATCGGCGCGACGTTGATGGAGGAAGGCGGGTACGCTCTCGCGCTGGCGTGGTTCGATCTGGCCCTCAAAGCCCGGCCGGCCGTTCAGCCGGTGCGCCTCAACCGTGCCAAGGCGCTCGAGCGCCTGGGGCGCTTTGACGACGCGCGCGACGCCCTGGCCGCAGTCTGGCAAGACGACCGCGATCACCTCTCGGCAAACGAGTACGTCAACTTTCTGCTTCGCCGCGGCGACGAGCCGGGGGCGTTACGCTTCATTGAAGAGGCGGCGCCGGCACTCGACGGAGAGGCGCGCCTGATTTTCTACGGCTCGGCAGCGGCCATTGCGTCGCGGAACGGCCTTTCTGGGACCGAAGGCTATCTGTCGCTTGCGGAGGCCGTCGAAGGCGTCGACCATCCGCGCGAACGGCTCGCAGGACTGCTCCGCAATCTGGAGGCCCCCGGGGCGCTGGCGCTGCTCGCGGCAAACAATCTCGCATGATCCCGCTGCGCCGACTCAACAACCAGCCGATCGTCGTGAACTGCGACCTCATCGAATCGGTCGAATCCACGCCCGATACCGTGGTCACCCTGACCTCCGGCAACAAACTCATCGTCCGCGAGAGCCTCGAAGAGGTCACCCGGCGCGTCATCGACTTCAAGCGCCAAATTTACGGTCCGAATTGATGGGCCCGGCGGAGCCTGTCCTTCGGCTTCGCAATAGCGCTGTCGCATGGCTTAACCACGCGGCGCTCGGTCCATCACCAATCGGCTAAATTCCCGCTCTTTTAAGCCTCCGTCAAGGCCGAGGGGGAGGCAGCCGATAGTGAGGAAAGAGGGGCCGAGCCCCCGGTCTGTCTTCGAAAGGCGCCGCTTTGGATATTGCGACCGTCATTGGCCTAGTTCTCGCCTTCGGGTGTGTTATCGTGTCCGCCGCGATCGGCGGCATCGACATGCGCATCCTGTATCAGCGATACGAAGCCTTCATCTTAGTGTTTGGCGGAACGATCGGGGCGACGATCATTTCGTTCCCGCTGCAGACGTTTTTGCACGGTGCGGTCACCGGTTTCAAGACCGCGTTCTTCCAACCCGATCATCACGAGCGCGCGACGATTCAAACGCTCGTAACTTTCGCCGAGAAAGCGCGCCGCGAAGGGCTCCTGGCACTGGAAACCGAGGCAGCGGAAGTTCAAGACGACTTCATGCGCAAGGGCATCCAGCTCGTCATCGACGGCCGCGATACCGAGATCATCCGCAAGATTCTCGAAACCGAAGTGTCGTTGCAGCAAGAGAAAGGCGCAAAAGCGGAAGCCGTCTACATGACGATGGGCGGATACTCGCCGACGCTCGGTATCATCGGTACGGTGCTCGGTCTGATCGGCATGCTCAAAGGCCTCGCGTCCGTGAGCAGCGGCGGTAACGTGACGGGATCGATCGGAACGGCGACGGCGCAAGCGTTCGTCGCAACGTTCTTCGGCATTCTGCTTGCGAACTTGGCTTGGCTTCCGATTGCGGCGAAAATCAAAGAACGAAATACGCAAGCATTGCTCTTGCGCGAGATTCAGATCGAGGGCATCCTCTCGATTCAAGCCGGCGACAATCCGCGACTGCTCGAAGAGAAGTTGCACGCCTACCTGCCGCAAGATCAGCGCGAAGTGGAAGAAGCGCAGCCTACGGAGACTGCCGAGCCTGCCGGTCAGCAAGCGTAGCATAAGGAGCGCTTTTGCCGGCAATTAAATCCGCGGCTCGTGCCCACGAGTCGCGGCTGAAGAAGAGGGCCACCGAAGAGAAGCTCGAGACCGCCGGCATGATGCGGTGGCTCCTGACCTACGCCGACATGATCACGCTGCTGCTGGCCCTGTTCATCGTG
>JBOHTT010000104.1:0-2775 GCA_050733775.1 Vulcanimicrobiaceae bacterium | reverse complement strand
CCTCCGAGGAGGAGACACGTTCGCGCAAAACCATCACGGGAATGTCCCGGCGGAATGTCCTCGTCATCGGCTCGGGGCCGATTATCATCGGCCAAGCCGCAGAATTCGACTACGCCGGGGTGCAAGCGTGTCGCTCGCTGCACGAGCAACACCACCGCGTCATTCTGGTCAACTCGAATCCGGCGACGATCATGACGGATCCGGAGATCGCCGACGCGGTGTATCTCGAACCGCTCGGCGTAACATCGGTAGCCGCGATCATCGAACGCGAACGTCCGGACGCGCTGCTGCCGACGCTCGGCGGTCAGACGGGCCTCAATCTCGCCGTGGAGTTGAGCGAAGCCGGCGTGCTCGAACGATACGGCGTCGAAGTCCTGGGCACGCCAATCGATACGATTCGACTGGCAGAAGACCGGCAGCGTTTCAAAAGCAAGATGATCGAAATCGGCGAGCCGGTGCCGCCGAGCGCGATCGTCACCGATGTCGAAGCCGGCGTTGCATTTGCCGGTGAGTACGGCTATCCACTCGTCGTTCGTCCGGCTTACACGCTCGGCGGCACGGGTGGAGGACTCGTTCGCGACGAGGCGGAGCTGCGCGCGACGCTGGAGAGCGGCCTGGCGGCAAGCCTTATCCATCAAGCGCTGGTTGAGACCTCGCTGCTCGGCTGGAAAGAAATTGAATACGAAGTCCTCCGCGACCGCGCGGACAACTGCATCATCGTCTGCAACATGGAGAACATCGACCCCGTCGGCGTCCACACCGGCGACTCGATCGTCGTCGCTCCCTCCCTAACGCTTTCCGACCGTGAATATCAGATGCTGCGCACCGCCAGCATCAACGTCATTCGGGCATTGCGGGTGGAAGGTGGCTGTAACATTCAGTTCGCCCTCCATCCGGAGCGCAACGAATATCAGATCATCGAAGTCAATCCTCGCGTCTCCCGCTCGTCCGCGTTGGCATCAAAAGCGACCGGCTATCCGATCGCAAAAATCTCCACTCGTATCGCGCTGGGACAAACACTCGATGAGATTCCCAATCCCGTCACCGGCGTCACGAAGGCCGCGTACGAACCGACGCTCGACTACTGCGTCGTAAAAATTCCACGCTGGCCTTTCGATAAGTTCCCACTCGCCGATACGCGGCTTGGAACGCAAATGAAGTCGACCGGTGAAGCGATGGGAATCGGCAGGACGTTTGCAGCCGCGCTCCTCAAAGCGCTGCGTGGGCTCGATTTGAAAGTCGAGACCCTCACCGGGCAAGGCCTTGCGAATTGGACCGACGACGAGCTCGAATCGGTTTTCACGCGGCCAACGCACGAGCGACTCGCTGCCGTTGCTGAGGGATTGCGACGCGGCATCGGCGTCGAGCGCATTGCCGAGCTCTCGACGATCGATCGCTTCTGGCTTTGGGAAATCCAGGAGCTCGTGCAGCTCGAAGAAGAGCTGCGGCGCGACACGTCGGCTGAGGCGGTTACGCGCGCCCGAGTCGCCGGATACTCGACGCGCGGGATCGCACAGCTTACGCAAAGCAAAGCGGCCGGCGTAAACGGCGATGGCCGCGCGTTTCGTATGGTAGACACCGCGGCAGCCGAGTTTCCGGCGCAATCGCCCTACTATTATCTCTCCTTGCAAGAGCGGGATGAGATGCGAGCGCCGCCGCGCGAGGCCGTCGTCGTGGTGGGGAGTGGGCCTATTCGCATCGGCCAGGGGATAGAATTTGATTACTCGTCGGTGCACGCTGCATGGGCTCTGCGCGCCGCCGGCTGCTCGCCGGTCGTGGTCAACAACAATCCCGAAACCGTCTCGACGGATTTCGACATTTCCGACGTGCTCATATTCGAGCCGCCCGGTGCGGATGAAGTCGAAGCGGCCTACAAAACCACCGGTGCGCGCGGGGTCATGTTGGCTTTTGGAGGCCAGACCGCAATCAATCTCGCCGAAGAACTTCATGCACGCGGCGTGCCGATCGTCGGGAGCGATCGGCGTTCGCTGGACATGGCCGAGGACCGCGAAAAGTTCGACATGGCGCTGTCGCGTCTGGGCGTGGCCCGTCCGCGTGGCCGCGCTGCGAAATCGTTCCGTGAAGCGCGAGCGATCGCGCGCGAGCTCGGTTTTCCGGTACTCGTTCGTCCTTCATACGTACTCGGCGGGCGCGGAATGGAGATCGTCTACAACGAGGGACAGTTGGCGTCATACGTCGAGAGTGCGCCACCCATCGAGCCCTCCGCGCCACTTTTGGTGGATAAGTATCATCCCGGACTGGAGCTGGAAGTCGATGCGGCCTTCGATGGTGAGGACATTCTCATACCAGGCGTTTTCGAGCACATCGAGCGCGCAGGCATTCATTCCGGCGATTCGATCAGCGTGTATCCTCCGCAAAGCGTCGATATCGGAATCGAACAACAGATTGCGGAGATCACGACGTCGATTGCGCGCGAGCTTGGAATCCGCGGGTTGCTGAACCTGCAGCTGGTGTATCATAACGGCGAGCTGCTCATCCTCGAGGCAAATCCCCGCGCGAGCCGCACGGTGCCCGTCATCTCGAAAGCTACCGGCATCAATCTCGTGGCTGCGGCGACTCGTATCGCGCTCGGCGAGCGTTTGCGCGACATGGAGTATGGCATCGGGCTACGGCCGCACGTACCTTTCGTCGTCGTGAAAGTCCCGGTGTTTTCGTTCGCAAAGATGCGCGGCGTAGAGACGATTCTCGGTCCGGAGATGAAATCGACGGGCGAGGTGCTGGGCATCGACGCGACGTTCCCGGGAGCACTGCGCA
>JBOHTT010000103.1:0-4519 GCA_050733775.1 Vulcanimicrobiaceae bacterium | reverse complement strand
CGTCGACGACGAGGCAGCCGACGATGGAAATTCCCTAAAGGCGGCGGATCCAGCCGACGACTGAGCGTCGCGAGGTGCTGCTCGGCAGCATAGCCGGTGTCTTCGGCATTCGTGGCGAGCTCAAGATCGTCGCGACGCGCGTTGGCGAAGACGCATTACGCGAGGGCCTTGCCGTCGTTCTTCGCGGCGATGACGGGGGGAACGTTCGCGAAAGCACGATTTCGAGCGTACGCCGCCACAAAGGGCGTGCCGTCGTGATGCTCGAGGGAATCGTTCGTGCGGAGGCTGCCGAAGAATTCGTCGGCACGAAGCTTTGGGCGCTGCGTGAAAACGTTGTTCTCGCACAAGGAGAATATTACGACGAGGATTTGATCGGTTGCCGCATCGTCGAAGCGGGGCGAAACCTGGGCAGCGTTCGCGCCGTGCGGCATTATCCGGCACAAGACGTCCTGGAGCTCGAACGAGGCAGGTTCGTTCCGATGGTATCGGCGTTTGTCCGGCGCATCGATATCGAAGCCCGAATCATCGACGTCGAGCTTCCTCCGGGACTCGTCGAAGGGGATCCGCTCTAGGTCTGCGTTACGGCGACGCTGACGGAGACGGCGAAGGGCTTGGAGCTGCCTTCGGTTTGCGCTTGAAGATATTCCCGAGCTTGCTCAGCGAGGTTTCTGCGCCCGACATTTTCGGCTCCGGTGTCTGTGCGGCTGCAGCGGTGTCGTTCAGCGGTGCAAATGCGCGCTCGGCATGGCGCTTAACCAGCGAAGCCAGCAGTGACCCCTGACCGTTTGCATCGGCGTACGTAAGAAGCTGTGCGGAATTGCTTGCGATAACCGTGCCGCTGGTCGTGCTGACGACTTGCTCGACAAGGGTCACTTCGGCGCCGAGCGGCGTAATGAATCCGGTGATGTAGTAATCGCAGTCGAGCTTGCGTGCTGCATTCAGAAACTCGGCACGCTGCGTGCCCGGCACCGGAGCGACGACGTGCACGCCGGCGTCCGACATCTGTTGGGCAAAGATAACGGCTAGGCGGTCACCGGCGTCCTGTTGAGCGTCGCCGTTCACAGTGAACGGGAATACGACGACGCGCGGAGGCGGAAGAAACGATGGGCTCGCGCCCAAGCAGAGGATGCCGGCTGCCAGCAAAGCAAGCGAAAGACTGCGGGAAAATCGCACTATTCGCTGTTCGGCCCGGCCGTCACATTGGCCCCCTCGCGCCATGCCGCGCTGAGCTCGGCGCCGTACAGAAAAATGAGACCCATCAAGTAGAACCAGATCAGTAACGCAAAAACCGTCGAGAGCGCGCCGTAGATGTGAAAGAGATTCGTGTGCGCGGTGAACGTCGTGAAGCCGATTTGCGCCAACTCGTACGCGATTGCGGTGAACACCGCACCGGGTATGCCGAAGGTCCACGGCAAGTGACGGTTCGGCAAGAACGTATAGAGCGTTGCGGCCACGATAAAGATCAACACGATCGAGGTGCCGTAGGCCGCAGCCTGCGGCGTAAAGGTTTCTGAAAATCCGCCAAGATGGGTGAAGAAGGTAACCACCGGAGGAACGAGCGTGGACACCAGCAGCAGCAGACCCATTGCCGGCAGCATGACGATGGAAAGCGCGATGTCGTGCACGATCGGGCGGCCCGCAGGAACCGACAGCGCGCGATTCAGCGCATACGCGAGGGCTTGAAACAAGTTCTTTCCCGACCATACCAGCGCAACGAGTGCGATGGCGCCGGACAAGCCGCGAAACGCAATGGCGTTCTTGATATTCTCGGCCACGAGGTCGTGCAAAGCGGGAGCGACGTCGTCGATGACGGAGAGCAGCAATGCTTGACCTTCCGACGATCCGTAGACGTACCCGAGGGCAGCGACGGCGAGCAAACCGAGGGGGATGATCGAGAAGAGTGCGTTAAAGGCGAGAGCTTGAGCCAAAAACACGCAGCCGTCACGCGAAAAACGCACGCCCGCGTGACGAAAGACGTCGAACGACCGCCGCACGAAAGGACGTTCGCTCCCGGGTGATCGCGATCATCGTCGTTACCGTGGTTCTTCACGGACTTCCGATCGCGGCGTTACAACCCGCGTACGTGAAGGACGGCGCCGTCTTCGCTCCGCTTCAGCCGGTCGTTAGCGAGATCGCGCGCTCGACCAGCGTGGACGGCCGCGATATCACCGTTCGTCGAGGCGATCGCGTCGTGCGGCTTCGCATCGGACGCGACGCCTACGAGCTCGATGATGGAACGATTTACGTTCGCCTGGCCCATGTGGTGCAAGGCCTCGGCGGAAGTGTCAATTACGACCCGGTGCGAAGAGTCGCCGCTATCGTGATGCCGGCAACAGAAACGGTCAGCACGCCTGGCCCATACGAGCGGACGGCACCGACCGTCGCGCCGACCGCCGTTTTTACGCCGCAGCCGACGGTGACCCCGCGGCCCACGCCGAGCGGCACGCCACGGCCGCGCAGAACGCCGCTACCGGTCGTGCCGTCGTATCCCGCGCCGGTGCAGACGTGACCGCAGACGATCCGCACGACGTCCGCGCCGAGATTCGCTCGGGAGCATATCGCGGACCAACAGCGGGCATCGCATCTGAATTCGTTCAAACGAACGTCGTCATCGTGCCGAGCGATAGCGCCGCGGATATGGCGGACCTGTGCGCGAGGAATCCGGTTCCGTGCGCGATGGTCGAGACGATGGGTCCAGGACACTTCGCTCCCGCCTGCGCGCCCGATGCCGACATTCGAACCGACGTGCCGCTCTACCGCGTCTACCGCAAAGGACTTTTGCTCGAAAAGCGCACGGATATTCTCGACCTTTGGCACGAGGATTTCGTGACGTTCCTCATCGGCTGCTCGTACACGTTCGAATATGCGCTCGGGCAAGCCGGATACGTCATGCGTCATCACGCGGAAGGCAAGTCCGTGCCGATGTATCGCACGTCTCTCCGTTTGATGCCGGCCGGGCGTTTATGGGGACACATGATCGTAAGCATGCGGCCCTTTAAGCCGGAAGACGTCGAGAACATTCGCGAGATCACGCGCCCCTATCGTGCGGCACACGGCGAGCCGATTCATTGGGGAGATCCGGAAGCGATCGGCATTCGGCGTTTGGACCAACCGGACGAAGGCGATGCGGTGACGGTGGAGCGCGGCGAAATTCCGGTCTTTTGGGGATGCGGCGTGACGCCGCAAAACGTCGCTATCGAAAGTCGCTTACCTTATGTCATCGTCCACGAGCCCGGACACATGTTCATCACGGACATGCGTCATGAGAACTTGCTCTCGAGCGCTATAGCCCCGTCCCGCTAAGCTCGTCGATGAACTCCTGCGTGCGGGGGTCCAAGAACCAGTTTTCGATTAGGGCTATGAGAGAGCGATGTTTGCGCAACTCACCTACGTGCGAATGAATCGCTTCCGCTTTCGGGCTTCCCGAATTCAATTCACGGTGAAGTGCATCGATATGTGCTTGCGCGTCGCGATCTTGACCGGCTGCAGTCTTTAGCTGATCAACCGGGAATATCGGCTCTCGATCGGGCATGAGGTAAAGTTCTCAATACGATTTCGGCATTCCTAGGACGTTATGCGCGATGAACGCGAGCACGAGATTATTCGCAACCGGAGCCACGAGATACAGGCGCGATTCGCGGAATTTTCGCTCGATGCCGTATTCCTCCGCGAGACCATAGCCACCGTATGCGTCCATGGCGGCTTGTGCGGCGGCCCACGTCGCTTGCGAGGCCAGCAGCTTCGCGGCGTTCGATTCAAAACCGGGCTGCTCGCCGGCATCGAATAACTCCGCCGCGCGCCAGCGCATCAAGCTTGCGGCCTCGAGCTGCGCGTATGCTTGCGCCAGGGGAAACTGCACGCCTTGGTTCATGCCGATAGGGCGGCCGAAAACGACGCGCTCGGAGGCGTACTTCGAGGCTTTCGCAACGAACCAATAGCCGTCACCAAGAACCTCCGACGCCAAGAGAATCCGTTCTGCGTTCATGCCGCTGAGAATGTAGCGGAAACCATTGCCTTCTTCGCCGATGAGGTTCTCGACCGGTACCTTTAAGTCGGAGATGAAGACCTGATTGGTCTCGTGGTTCTCCATCGTGCGGATCGGCGTGACTTCGAGATGGTTTGCCGCCTCACGAAGATCGACCAGCAGCACGCTAAGGCCGTCACTTTTCTTTTGCACCTTCTCGTAGGCGGTCGTGCGCACGAGCAACAGCATGAGATCGGAATGCTGTACGCGCGAGGTCCACACTTTCTGACCGTTGACGATAAAGTGCCGACCGTCGCGAACGGCCGATGTTTGAATGCGCGTCGTGTCCGAGCCAGCATTCGGTTCCGTGACGCCAAAAGCCTGAAGCCGCAACTTCCCCGATGCGATATCCGGCAGATAGCGTTTCTTTTGTTCCTCGTTGCCGTGTCGCAGCACCGTTCCCATCGTGTACATCTGCGCGTGGGCGGCGACAGCGGTTCCGTCGGAGCGATCGATGGTTTCGAGAACGATCGCGGCTTCGGCAATGCCCATGCC
>JBOHTT010000102.1:0-10384 GCA_050733775.1 Vulcanimicrobiaceae bacterium | reverse complement strand
GTACTCAGAGCTAGATTGAAGTTGTATTAGACCCATTTGTCATCCCGAGCCCATTCGTCTTCGCTTCGCTACGCTCAGGGTGAACGTAGTCGGGGGACCGCCGCAACCTTGCCACCGCCACCAATGCCCCTCGACGGAGCTTGTCCTGAGCGTAGCGCAGCGAAGTCGAAGGGGCCCTTCGGTGCCTACGCTCGGGGTGACAACGCAGCGTGCTCGAGCTCGCGTACGCCGGTTGCGGAGCCGACCAGCACGTGTGACGTAAGTCCGCAAAAAATGCCTGTTGCCACGACCCCGTGGATGCGGCGCAACCCTTCGTCAAGCTCGGAAGGCGCCGGTATCTCGCCGAACGAGCAGTCGAGAATGTGGTTGCCGTTGTCCGTCATAAACGGGCTGTCAGCGCTCATTCGCAGCTTGACGGCGGGACACAATTTGCGCAGCTCCCCTGCGACGTAACTCCTGCTGTACGGAACGACTTCTACCGGCAGCGGGAAGCGCCCGAGCCGGCGCACGAGCTTGCTCTCATCGACGATGACGATGAATTGTTTCGCCGCGATTGCGACGGCTTTCTCGCGAAAGAGCGCGCCGCCGCCACCTTTGATCAATGAAAAATCGGGCGCGACTTCATCGGCGCCATCGATTGCTACATCGATCGGTGGACCGTCGCCGAACGTGACCACCGGAACGCCGCGTTCGCGGCACAGGCGCTCCGTTTCGTCGGACGTCGCGACGGCAACGACTCTCCAGCCCTTCGCAACGCGTTCGCCGACGCGTTCGATCGCCCAGCGCGCCGTCGAACCGGTTCCAAGCCCGACGCAGCGCATGTCGTCGGTGGCGAAACGGTCGACGGCCGCAAATCCGACGGCGCGCTTTTGTTCGTCGTTCACCGCTGGCCGCGCAGCAAGTCGCGGACCGAACCGCCCGTCGCGACCTTTCCTTCGGTCATATAGGCTTCGTGGTTGTCGTCGATCTGATCGAGGACGTAAACATAGTTCGCCATCATCCCGGCGGACTCGCGTAATCCCTTCGGCGACGTGTCCGCGAGCCAATTGATGCGCTCGAGTCGCGCGCCGTTGCTCAGATGGAAGTGCGCTACCGAGTCTCGCGCGAATTTTCCGTCCCTGCGTTTGACGCGAGCGAGGTAGTGCGCGCACAGCCGCATCAAGGGCACGCGCAGCGAATCGGCGGTTTGCGGTTCCTTGTACCAGCCGCGCTGGAGAAGCGACGCCCCAATGCCCTCGGGATCGTTCTCGAGCCGCGTTTGCAGCCACGACATGAGACCTGGGATAGGTGAGAGCGTCGCAAAGGTACGCAGCGATCGGAATTGCCCCGCGAGCCGATCGGCGACGCGCTTGATGAGAGCGTTGCCGAACGAGATCCCGCGTAAGCCTTTCTGACAGTTGGAGATCGAGTAGAAGATCGCCACCGACGGGTCGCCTTCCAGCGGCCGCGCGCGCCGGTCGAGCAGGCCTGCGATGTCGGAGCTGAGCTCGCTCGTGAGCGCCACCTCGACAAAGATCAGCGGTTCGTCCTGCATCGCCGGATGCAAAAATGCGAAGCACCGGCGGTCACCGCCTAGGCGATACTTGAGATCGAGCCAATTGCGCACTTCGTGCACGGCTTCGTAGCGCGCGAGACGCTCGAGAAATGCCGCAGGCGCTTCCCAAGTGATCTCGCGCAGCTCGAGGAAACCGATATCGAACCACGAGCGCAAGATTTCGGCCAGATCGGCATCGATGCGCCGGAATACCGGATCGCGGTCGACCATGCGCAGCAGATCGGCACGCATGTCGACAAGAAATTTCACGCCGCCCGGAATGCTATTGAACTGTGTGAGCAACCGGACCCACGGCGCATGCAGCGACTCGCGCAGCTCGGCTGCTGCCGCGAAACGCTCGTCGGCGTCGCGCGCGCCGCGTAACGATGAGAGCGTTGCCTCCACGAGGGGTTCGTCGACGTCAAAGCTTCCGAGCGTCTTGAAAAATTGTTCGCGGCCCTCGTCGTCGAGGGCGAGATATTGTTTCCCGAGCGCGACCGCACGCGAACGCGCGGCAACTTCGCCTCCGCGGCCTTCGAGGCAGGCCCGCATTTGATCCGCGAAGCGCTGGGGCGGGCGCCGAGACCCACTCCCGGTTCGGAAGATACTCTCGCGCGCGGCTTCGGCAACATCACGCCAGCCGCTGATCGAACGGATCATAACCTCCTCAACAACCGCAGTTGCCGGTTCGGTTCGGCGCTGCGAGGCAAGCGTCCCACCGGCATCGCTGCACGGGGGAACGACGTCAGGGCCCGCCAAACGCGGCGGCAATGTACGAGCTGCATATTTTAGTGCAAGGCTACCCCGGAAAAAGCGTCTATCACGGCGGGTTGGGATGGAGTACCGTCGCGCTATTGCGCAGCGCGAAGCACAATGTGCTGCTCGACACGGGGCACTACATGCACCGCGACGTGCTGCGACAGCGTTTGCAAGAGCGCGGGCTGCGGCCGGACGACATCGATGCAATCGCGATCTCGCACAGCCACTGGGATCATTGCATCAATTTCCCGCTCTTTCCGAAGGCGCAGATTTTCATCGGACGCGCTGAGCTGGAATGGGCCGCGGCGCACGCGCCCGGCGAGTTTCCGATTGCCGAGATGCACGTCGAGAAACTGCTCTCGATGGAAAACGTGACGCGGTTGGAAGGCGGCGAGAGCTTCTTGCCGGGACTCGAGGCTATTCCGACTCCCGGACATACACCCGGCCACATGGCGTTCGCCGCCAAAGGCTCGCGCGGCGAGTACATCTACACCGGCGACGCGATCAAGAATTCCGCCGAGCTTTGCTCGCAGCGCGTCGACATGACGTTGGATCTGGGGCGAAGCCTCGATGCGATCCGGCGCGTGCGCGAACGCGCGGCAGCGAATCCAGAGAACGTCGTCATTTTCGGACACGATCGCTGCTGCAGCTTCGATGGCGCGCACGTGCGCGAACGCGACCCGCTGCGCTGCGCGCTAAACGCGCGGCTCGGCGAAGACTTCGACGATCTCACGACGTTCGATCTCGCAAAGCCGGGAGTGCGCGCATGAAGCTGGCTTACACGATCGCGACTCCGGAAGTGGCGCGGATGCCGATGGCATGGATCGGCGAGCCCGGTCCGATTCTCGAAAAGTTGAAGAAGATCGGCTACGACGGGGTCGAGCTGCAGGTACGAGATCCCGCAGCTTTCGATGTGGCTGCATTCGAAAAGAAGGTTGAAGGTGCGGGTCTTGCGATCTGCGCCGTCTCCACGGGCGTGATCGGCGAGAGTGACAACATGTTTTTCATGTCTCCCGAGCCGGACAAGCGCAAGAATGCGATCGAACGCTACAAGTCGGTGATCGACCTCGCGGCGCGCTACCGCGTCGACTCGAGCATTGGCCGTTTTCGCGGGCAAGCCAAATGGGCGCCGGACAAGAAGACCGGTCTCGGATGGTTTCGCGCGGCACTCGAAGAGCTGTTGCCGTATGCAAAAGAGCGCAGCGTGCGCATCGTGCTAGAGCCGCAGCATCCCTATAATCTCGATTCGCTCAACTCGCTGGGAGAGACCGTCGAGTTCATCCGCTCGTTCAAAGCCGACAACCTCACCTTTGAGGCCGACATCCACCACCAAGGCTTGGTCGAGAAAAGCATTCCCGCCGCACTCGCGTTCGGGATGAAGAGCGGCTACATGACGTTCGTGCAAGTCAGTGACGCCAATCGTCTGCCGCCCGGCATGGGCGTCTTCAACTGGGTCGACATTTTCGAGATTCTTAGAGTCATGGGCTACGACGGCTGGATCTCGGTCGAGTGCAAGCAGTTCCCTGACAGCGAACGCTGCGCGGAGTACTGCTACACGTTTCTTAACAATGTGATGACGCTGCCGGCAGTATGAGCTCGGGATGACATAGCGGACCGTATAGAGAAGAATAATTCCCGTCGCTCGCTCTCGGGAGGCGGCTCTTCTGAAATTTTTGCGCGGTATCGCGCTGCTCATCATCTTTGCGATTGGCGTCGCGGCAGGCTGGTATTATTTCAGCTATCGGCCGCAGCAGGTTTCCGGCGCGACGGTTACCGTTTATTACACGTCGATCGACGGAAAGACCGAGGTTCCGTATAAGGTCACGCTGGGACCGGCGCGCGATCGTAAAAGCGTCGCCTTTTACGCCGCGACGCAAGCGGTTGCCGGTCCACCGCAGAGCGTCGAGGCGATTCGCTTCCCCGCCGGAACGCATCTGCTGAATTTGGATTTCAGCGGCGGCACGACGATCGTCGATCTTTCGGCCGACGTCAATAAGTTCGGCGGCGGCAGCTTCGATGAAGGCGGAATGTTCAAAGCGCTGGTGTGGACGCTCACCGGCCTCAAAGGCATCGACGCGGTTTCGATTCGCGTCGACGGCTCTAAAGTCGCTACGCTCCCTGGAGGACATCTCGAGCTTGATGAACCGCTCTCGCGCTCGAGCTGGTAGCGCCGGGCTTCTGGCCCTCCTCTTCGTCATCGTGCTGTTCGGCGGGATGCGCGCACCCGTGCGCGCAGAATCCGCGCAGCCCGTGCCGCCCTTCTGGTTTGCCGGCACGCGTCTGATCTTCGCGCGAGCAGACCGCGTCGACGACGAGATCGCCGTTCGGGGCAGCGATCCCGGATTGCAGCGATTCCTCGCTCGCGTCGGCGCGACGCTTTCGTGGGTGCCGGGAGCGCGCTACGTCATCGTCACCACTGCCGATCGCCGCACGCTGACGTTTACACTTGGCGTTCCGGAATTTCAAACGAGCGCCGGCAACGAAGAAATTCCGTTCCACGCGTATATCGATGGAAACGACGTCTACCTTCCGTTCTTGACGCTCGCGCGAGCGCTGTACGTTCGTCCGGTCTTGCAAGGCGGCGAGTACGTGTTGCAGCCCCAGATCGGCGCGCTCGACGCGCGCGTCGACGGCCGAAAGACGATCGTGACGCTGCACGGCGCGACGATGCTGCGCTATACGAAGAGCGTGGATGCACCCGATAAGTTGACGCTGCTCTTCCGTGGGATGGCTTCGACGCTCGAAACATATCGCGTGATGGAGATGCCCGGCGTGAGCCGCATCGATGTAAACGTAGGCGGCGATCTGCGCAATCCGTCGACGGCAATCACGTTCGACCTCGTACCGGGCGCCGGTCGCGTGCTCTTACCGTCGCGCGACCCCGATTCGCTCGCTCTCGCGTTTGCACCGAAGGACGTCGCGCTCGCGGGCCAGCCGATTCCCGGCGCAGCCACCGCCAGTGCGGCAACGGCCACACCCGTACTGCCGGCTGCGGCACCGCGCATCTTAAGCGCTGCACCGCCGACCTTCGCGCCGATTGAATCGCCGTCGCCCGCGGTGGTTGCGCAGGCAGGACCGTCCGGAAAATTCATCACGACGCTCGACGTTGAGAACCCGGCGCCGGACGCGCTGCTGATTCACGTTGCGGCGTCGTCCGGCATTTCGTTTGAGTGGCATCGCTTAGGCTTCAATCGTTTCTACATCGATTTCGCGGGCGCGATGATGACGTTCGAGCCGCAGGACCGTGGCTCGCCCGTGCCGTTCGTGCCGAGCTACCGTATGAGTCAGCTGCAAGGCACGGCCGTGCCGACGGTACGCCTCGCGATAACGACGACGCCGAGCCGCCGCATCGACGTCGTGCCGGACGGCTCCGGCGTGACGATCACCGTTGCGGACGTGGACAGCGGACAAGATTTCGTCGCGCAAGTCGGCTCGGGACAAACCGGCGGCGACAACGTTGCGGTGGTGCCGACGGCAACGCCTGGAGGCATTGCGCCGCCGCCGGGCGCGATTCCGCCGCCGGGATCCAATCCGCGACTGATCGTAATCGATCCGGGCCACGGCGGCAGCGACACAGGTTCGATGCACAACGGGCTCGTCGAAAAAGACGTGACCCTCGACATCGCGCTGCGCTTGCGCACGCTGCTCATCGCGCGCGGGTGGGTCGTGAAGATGACGCGCGACGCCGACCGTGACGTCTACGGACCGAACGCATCGGACGTCGACGAGCTGCAGGCCCGAGTGGACGTCGCGAATAACGCCGGCGCGCGCATGTTCGTTTCGATCCATGCCAACGCGAGCACGTCCGCCGTGCCGAATGGAACGACGTCGTACTGGTATAAGCCCGAAGATCGCTCGTTGGCTGTGGCAGTTCAACGCCGGTTGATCTCTCAGCTGGGAACCAAGGACGATGGCGTCGTCCGCGAGCGATTCTACGTCATTCGAAGGACGACGATGCCCGCAACGCTGGTCGAAACGGCTTTCCTCTCAAATGCGGACGATGCGGCAAAGCTCCGTTCGCCGGCGTTCCGTCAACAGATCGCCGCCGGCATCGCCGACGGCATCAAAGACTATGCGGGTCAGCCCGGCAGCGCCGTGTCGCAGCAGTAAAACGCATGCTCGGAGTTTTCGATTCTGGTCTCGGTGGGCTTACCGTCGTGCGACAGCTGCAGCGGCGGCTTCCGAAGCACGACATCCTGTATCTCGCCGATCAAGCGCACGTGCCGTACGGCGACCGCTCGCCGGAAGATCTGCAGCAATATCTGCACGAAAACATCGGCTACCTCAACGAGCGCAGCGCGACGCCGATCGTCGTCGCGTGCAACACGTCTTGCGCCGTCGCGATGGAGCGTGGCTGGCCGCAAAGCGACGCGCCGATCTTGAATCTCATTCAGAACGCGGCGGAGGCCGTTGCGGCGTTGGGTGCGCGGCGAATCGGCGTCATCGCGACGACGGTGACGGCAAAGAGCGGCGCGTACGGGCGGGCGCTGCGCGAGCGCATCCACGGCGCGCACGTCGACGAAGTGCCGGCGCCCGCGCTCGTTCCGCTGGTTGAAGCCGGGCGCTACAACGGGCGCGCCGTACGGGCTGCCGTCGAAGAAGCGTGCGCGCCGTTTCCGCGCGATCTGGAAGTGGTGATCTACGGCTGCACGCACTATCCAATTCTGGACGCGCATTTTGCCGCGGTGCTCGGGCCTGAGGTCGTGCGGCTCGATCCGGCAATCGCGCAAGCCGACGCCACGGTGCGGTTCGTCGAAGACAATCGAATCGCCGGCGCCAGCGGTGCGACGCACTACGTGACGACGGGCGATCGCCTCGCGTTCACTGCTTCCGTGCGCGCCCTGCTCGGAGAAGAAGACCCGGTCGTCATCGCCGGCCGCGAATCGGCAATCTCCACGTAACGTAGACCCGCTATCTCTGGCGGGTGACACTTCACGCGATCTTCGGTGCGAGCGGCGTCGTCGACGGCGCCGGATTCAAAGCGTGTCTGCCGGCGGCGACGTCGCCGGTGCTATCGCTCGCGCGCACGGATCGCGTCGAGCTCACGCAGCAGCCCCTCGCATTCCCGGGCATCGACTTGCAGAGCATCGAAGGCCCTGACGGCCACACGCTGCGGCGGCACGTCGGCAAGAGCGACGACGAAATTCGCGCTCGCGCGCTACGGACGCACCACGACGTGTCGACGTTCGACGATGAGGTCACGGCACAGAGCAGCGTCGACGAAGCGTTCGCCGAAAACCAGAGCCGGATCGGACGCTGGCTCGATGCAGGGCGCGGCAATCTCGCGCTGCACGTGCATTTCAGCCACACGATCGGCCGGATCTTTCGATTCGACCATCAGCGCACGGAGCCGGCCGAGAATGCCGACGTAATTCTCGAGCGGCGTCCGGCGATGCCGCAAGGCTACACCGTCATCACGGCGTTTCCGTCATGAGCTCGCCGCTCGCCGCGCTCCTTCGCGGCTATCTGCATCAGGACTACGACCTGCGCTATGCAAGCGTCGAGGACGCGCTGCGAGCATTCCGCGAGGAGTCCACACCGCACGAGCGGCGCCGGGTGATCGCAGAAATCGACACGCTTCTCGCAGCGCATTCCGACGATGCGGCGCTCTACGCCGCGCTGCGCGAACGCGGGTTCGTGTTCTATCCGCCGCGCGAAGGCGCAACGACGGCTGCCTGGCTGCAGCGGGCCAAGGCGCTGCTCCGCTAGCCGACGTGGAAGATCCTGAAAAAGACGGCGACCGAGAGCGCCGCGAGGCCGATGCCGGCGAGCACCTGCATGAGGGTGTGCGCCCCGAGATAGATCCGCGACCAGCCGACGAGCGGAATCAGCACTAAGAACGGCAGCGGCGCTTCGCCGTAGAGGTAGGTCAGCGCAACGAGCGGCGCGGTGATGCCTAGCGCGTGCGTGCTGATTTTCCAATACCGGGTGATCTGCTGGACGACGATTGCCGCGACGCTGTAGGCGGCCATCGAGGCCGTCACGATTGCCGGCGCGCGCATCGCCCATAGCGTTATGGTGGCTAGTAAATAGAAGGCGACGAAGAGCGTGAGGACGGCCTGCCGCTCGTCGCGCTCGGACATGTCGAGGTCGCTAATGCGTTCCGTCGCGTACAGCCAGAAGAGGAAGAGCATAGGACCGACCGACGTGAAGGCTGCGCAGACCAAGAGACGCAGCCAAAACTCCCCGACGGTTTGCGCCGTCCCCGCGCACAGCAAGACGAAGAGGACGAGCGGGACGACAAAGGGATTGCATACCGTTGAGACGGTGCGAGCAACGTCGCGCAGGACCCGCCGCGCTCGGGACGGCCGGCTCGCTGCCAGGATCGTCACCAAGCGCTCTTCGCCCGTAAGCTCCGACGGTTCGGGGGAACCCATTAGTCCGTGGTCTACGGCGAGGGGCGCTACGCGGCCTCGGAACGGGTAAGCAAGGGGGAGACTCGAAAAGGGGCGCCCATGATCCTCGAACGCATCGAGAAACCCGCCGATATTAAGAAATTGGGGCGTGCGGAGATTGACGAGCTGGCTCGTGAGATCCGCCAAACGCTCGTCGACGTTTGCTCGAAAACGGGCGGACATTTGGCGCCCAATCTCGGCGTCGTCGAGCTGACGCTCGCACTCCACACGGTATTGGATCTTCCAAAAGACAAGATCGTGTGGGACGTCAGTCATCAGAGCTACGTGCACAAGCTGCTCACCGGGCGGCGCGATCGCTTCGCAACGCTGCGCCAAGGCGGCGGCCTCTCGGGCTTTTCGATGCGCAGCGAGTCGGTCTACGACGTGTTCGGCGCGGGCCACGCGTCGACGGCCGCATCGGCAGCGCTTGGCATGGCGTACGCTCGCGATCTTGCCGGCGAGGATCATACGGTCGTTGCCGTCGTTGGGGACGGCGCGCTCACGGGCGGGCTCGCGTACGAGGCAATCAACAACGCCGGCCAGCTGAACACCAATTTTATCGTCATTCTCAACGACAACGAGATGTCGATCGCGCCCAACGTCGGCGCAATTTCGCGGTATCTCGGCGTGCTGCGATCCAAGCCGATGTACAACACGGCGCGCGAAAAAGTCAAAAACGTCCTCGGACGCATCCCGTTCGGCGGGACGGTCGGCCGCGCGATCACGACGAGCGAAGTCGCGACGATGCGCTTCTGGCAGGCCGAAAACAAAGCCGGTGTCATCTTCGAAGAGATGGGCTTCCGGTATCTAGGACCGGTCGACGGCCACGACTATCAAACGCTCGTCGACGTCCTTTCAAACGCGCGCAAAGTCAAGGGACCCGTGCTGCTGCACGTCAAGACGGTCAAAGGCAAAGGCTACGATCCCGCCGAGCTCGACTCGCGAACGTTCCACGGCTGCGGCGCCTTCGACGTCGAGAACGGCAAGATCGAAAAGAAAGCCGGCGCGCGCAAGTCGCACTCCGAGGCATTCGCCGAGGCGCTCATCACTGTCGCAGAACGCGATCAGCGCGTTATCGGGATCACCGCTGCGATGCCGGACGGGACGCAGCTTACGAAGTTCGCGAAGCGCTTCCCCGACCGGTATTTCGATGTGGGCATCGCCGAAGCGCACGCCGTGTGCTTTGCCGCCGGTGCGGCAACGTCGGGCTTCCGTCCCGTCGTTGCCATCTATTCGACGTTCTTGCAGCGCGCGTACGACCAAATCGTGCACGACGTGGTCGTGCAAAATCTCCCGGTGGTTTTCTGCATGGATCGTGCCGGTTTCGTCGGAGACGACGGCCCGACGCACATGGGATTGTACGACATCGCATATCTTCGCACGCTGCCGAACATCGTCGTAATGGCGCCGCGCAACGAAGAAGAGCTGCTGCCGATGCTCGCGCACGCGCTCTCGCTCGGAAAGCCGGCCGCTATTCGCTATCCGCGCGGCAGCACGAGCGGAAAGCACTTGGCGCCGCTCGCCCCGCTCGAGCACGGCAAGGCCGAGGTGCTGCAAGAAGGCAGCGGCGTTGCGCTCGTCGCGCTTGGCAACACGGTTGACATCGCGCTCGACGCCAGCGATTTGCTCGCGGCGGCCGGCGAAGCGGTCCCGACGGTCGTCAATGCTCGCTTTGTGAAGCCGCTCGACGAAACGC
>JBOHTT010000101.1:0-3008 GCA_050733775.1 Vulcanimicrobiaceae bacterium | reverse complement strand
GGCAAGGATGGTGCTGTTTTCCTCGACTGGACGGACCCGGAAGCCTTCAAAGAACTTGCGCAACGCCGAATGGTCGCAAGCACCGGCGAGGACAGGCCGTTTTTCGAACTGTGGCCTATGTTCTTTGAGAGCCACGTGGACGGCGTAGAATCGTTCTCATACATATTGAGCCGAACGTTAATGCGTCCACGCGATCTAATCCGGTTCTTGCGCGCCTGCGTCAACGCTGCAGTTAACCGTGGACATGAACGTGTTAGCGAAGCGGACATAAAATTCGCTGAAGAGGAATACTCGGAGGATCAATTACAGGACATATCCTTCGAATTGCGGCAGGTTTATCCGTCGTACGGAGAGTTGCTCTATGTTTTCATGGGGCAGAATGCTGTTTTAGGCGAAGATCGTGTTTTCGATTTGTTGCGGGACGCTGGCGTAGAGGAAAAGAGATTACAGGAAGTCATCCCGGTGTTGGTCTGGTTTGGAATCCTTGGAGTAATTGGAAAAGACGGAGAGGAGTGCTACGCCTATCAATTTCGGTACGGCCTCGACAGGCTGAAGCACGAGGCAGCCACACCGCGAAGGTTCGTCGTACATCCGGCTTTCCGCCCAGCCTTGGGTAGTGCGGCATAACGGAGGCGTTCGGATGGGGACTTGTGGGCCCCCCAGTTTGCATCAGGCGTGCGCCCGTGGTCTAACGGATAAGGCATCAGCCTTCTAAGCTGAGAGATGGGGGTTCGATTCCCTCCGGGCGCGCCATTTCGAACTGCGGCAAGGGTGAAATCGAGGTAACACGAAACGCCGCGTTCGGGTCCATGAGGGTGGCGTGGTGGCTGTAGCTCAGTTGGTTAGAGCGTCGGTCTGTGGCACCGAAGGTCGCGGGTTCAAATCTCGTCAGCCACCCCAATCTCGACGGCGTATGTGCGCTCGCCCGCCAGGAGGGCGGAAGATTCGGCCGTAAAGCACCGCGCCCGTACAAGGAGAAAAACGATGCGCCGCGTTGCAGCAATTCATGGTAGCGTTCTCGCCTTTGCGTTGATCGCAACTGCGTTACCGAGCAGTGCGGCAGGCGGACTCGCGTGGGACCAAGTCACGAAGTTTTCGATGGACGGCTCCATTCCCGAACCGAACTTCCAACAAGATTTCGAAACGGCGTCGCAATCGGCCCAGGACCAGCCGCAGCATCACGGGATGTTCGGCGGCATTCAAAATTCGATCAACGCCGCGATGGGCGGCTTGCAAATGATGCAGCGCGGCATCGCAGAGCACCACTACGTCGCCGGCAGCTTCATGCGCGTCGACAACGTCGCAGAGCAGACCGCCGTAATCGTTGACTGCGCTGCCCGGACCATGACCTATCTCAATCTCGCGAAGAAGACCTACAGGGTCGCCTCGCTCGATCAACCACCGCCGCCGTCCAGCGGCAAGCCGGGATCGGGACCTCAGCAAGAAGTGCGGCCCGAAAAAGATGACGGCACGCGATATAAGGTCGCATATAATTCCCAAGCTCTGGGAGCAAAAAAGATCGGTGGCCTGAATACGGACGGCTACAAAGCCGACATGAGCATCACCGTCATGCGGCCGAATACCGATCCGCAAACGATGACCACGAATTTGACCGAGTATGTTTCCAGCTACGCCGAGCCCCATCAATCGTGCCCGCCGATCTACGTGGGGATGGCACCGGGCGGCGGCGGCGGCGGTCGCGGCCCCATGGCAACGGTGCAGATGACGCATATCATCAACGCCGCGATGCGCACGCCCGGCGGCGATCCGCGGTTCACGTTTTCCGCGACGGGCCCGTCGCTACCGGCTGGGCGCCTCGACATGTTCTCGGTCTATCAGTTCATGGGACAAGGCGGTGGTCGCGGGTTTGCGACAATTCTCGAGCGCGGGAACGTGCATCAAATCAACGACGGCGACAAGTCGCTCTTCGGCGTTCCTCCCGATTTTACGAAAGAAACGTAGCGGCCGGAACGATGGCGTCGGTCAAGCTCTTCACGCAGCCCGGTTGAAGCAGCTGCCTGCGCGCGAAAGAGTTTCTTTCGTCCCGTAACGTCGACTTCGAGATCGCGGACGTGCTCAACGACGCGGACGCGATGGAGCACCTTCGGGCGATGAATCAGTTGCGGGTGCCCGTGGTGTCGGTCGACGGCCGCTGCGCGTATGCCGGCGATTTGGATGAGGTTGCCGACTTTCTCGGCATCGCGCGAACCGGACATCGCATGCTGCCGCCCGCGCAGCTTCTTGAAAAATACGATGCGATTCTGGCGGCGGGTCAGCGGTATCTCGGCGCCTTTCCGCCGGATCGTCTTGCGATGACGGTTCCGCGGCGTGAAAAACGCGACATGCGCGAGCTGGGTTATCATGTCTTCGCGATCACCGAGGACTTGATGCGCGTCAAAGACGGCGACGAGTACGTGCAGGGCACCGGGCCTGTGCCGGGAGACGTACGCAGCTTCGACGACATCATCTCGTACGGCGAGGACGTCCGCCTGCGCTTGCGCCGTTGGTTTTCATCGCAGTCCGCCGATTTTTGGACGCAGACGCGGACGACGAGCTACGGCACTTTCCCTATGCACAAATATCTCGAACGTGCGACGTGGCATTCGGGACAGCACGTGCGACAAATCCTCGAGATGTCGCGCGCTGCCGCCATCGACATTCGTGACGCGCTGCCCGCAACAGTGTTTACTGGTTTACCTATGCCGCAAAAGATTTGGGATTAACCAAACATGTTCGTACGATGCCACACAGGTGGCATCATCATTCGTCATGCTAATTGTATGAAGAAGTGCGGCAAATGCGGTGAAGTAAAACCGTTCACCGAGTTCTATAAGGCGAGCACTAAAGCATGCGGTTACGGTTCGTACTGCAAGCCATGCCAGCACGAACACTACAAGATGCGATACCATTATCGTACCAACGTGCTTCGCCAAGCCTGGCAGCCGTTCAAGGCCGATTACATTCGGAGGAACCAACGTTGTGTTGTCGATTACTTGCTCGAGCATCCG
>JBOHTT010000100.1:0-9094 GCA_050733775.1 Vulcanimicrobiaceae bacterium | reverse complement strand
CCGACGTCCATGCTAACTTGGCCGCGCTGCGCGCGTTGCCGCCGGCAGATGCAGTCGTCTGCGCCGGTGATATCGTCGGCTTGGGTCCCGATGCCGGAGGAGTCATCGACGAGCTGATTCGCCTCGGCGCGTCGTGCGTACGCGGCGATGAAGACGACGCCGTCGCAAAAGGATCCGCACATCCGGTGCCGGCGCAGATCGCACATGCCGCTCGAGAGCTGCGCGAGCGGACGCGTGCAGCCTTGTCAAAAGCTCAGCTGCGTTGGCTGCAGCAGCTTCCTCCGGAGCTGGAGCTGACGTTCGATGGAATTCGCGTTGGCGTGACGCATGCGTATCCCGGCGACTATACGCGCTATATCAGACCAACGGAAGAAGAGATATCGCGCATCTCGCGAGCGTTTCCGCACTGTGAGATCGTCGTCATCGGTCACTCGCATCGCCAGGGTTCTTGGAAGAACCGCTGTTTCGTTGTGAACCCGGGTAGCGTCGGTTTACCGGAGCGTGCAGGGTACGCATCGTATGCTTTACTGGAGAACGGGCACGTCACGTTCGCAACTGCGCGCTACAATCCACGAACGACGCTCTCGGCGTTGGCAGCGGTCGGTATTTCGGATCGTGCTTACGGCGAGTGCTGTGACGAGCTCACAATTGGCTCGATACGGCCGTTCGCGCGTTTGGAGCATAGCCGTCGGTCAACGTCTTTAGGAACGCAATGAGGTCGTCTTCGTCGCGCGAGGTAAGTGCCGGCTTTTCGCCGACGTTCCGATCGAACGGGGCGGTGCGATCGAGATTCCGGCGATATGCATCGGGCAAATCGTCGGGCAAGCCTTTCGGGTAAATTTTCTCAGGCGCGACGGCACGAAAATTATAGAAATCGATGACCTCGCGCAGCGAGCGATATCGTCCGTTGTGGAAAAAGACGTGCCGCGTCGCAACGTTACGCAACGTCGGCGTCGCAAACATTCCGCAATATTCCGTATGGGAGCGGAGATCGGTGCGAGCCGGGCCGCACAGCCCCAAATCAAAATAATGCGAATCACGGTTCGCCGTCAGCGTTCGATTGCGTGGGACGCCGAGTGCTTCGTATTGGTAGTCGGTAAATGCCGGCGGTATACCGTCGGCGCTCGCGCGGTCGAGATGACATGCGGCGCAATTGCCGCGCTTCGCATCGTTGAAGATTCGGTAACCGCGCAACTCGGACGGAGTAAAGCGCGCTTTGCCTTCGAGCCAGGCATCGTACTTGCTCGCGTACGGATGGAAGCTCGAATCTTCGATCTGATAACGTCCGAGCGCGAAGAGCGCCTCTTGGGGGAGCAGCTCCGGATGCGCGAGCACTGAAGGGCCGAAGAGCTCAACGAAGCTCGTGCGGTAATGTCGCCGCAGCAGCGCAGCGACGCGGGCAATGCTGCCGCCGTCCATCTCGAAGGAGCTCAAGAGCGGCGAGCGTGCTTGGTCTTGCAGCGTATCGGCGCGTCCGTCCCAAAAGAGGCCCCCCTGCGGCACGAGATGCGCGGCGGTGCTTCGCGCGGTCGCATCGTCGCTGTCGGGACCGATGCCGAACGCGGGTTGCCGCTCGAGATACATCAGCGACGGCACGGCGCGCAGACCTTGGCTTTCCAGATGCGGACCGCCGTTCATCACGGCGGTTTCACCCGGCGGCCCGTAGCCGTGCTGCGGGCTATGACAAGACGCGCACGATACTTTTCCCGAAGACGAAAAGCGCGTGTCGTAAAACAGCGACCGTCCGAGCCGCGCCATGGCTGAAAGCGGCGCGCGGCTGGAGCGCGTGAGCACGACGGGATGGGGATTTTCCCCGCTGGGAAATGCGCTCGCGACCAGCGCGAACGCAAGGACGGCGATTGCGCCTCTTATGTCGATGCTCTAGGCTCGCCAGTTCGCGGATCGAGGACGAACGGCGCGTTGCGGCCGCCGCTGCGCGCGAAATCGAACATCGGCATCAGCGATCCCGCACTCGCATCGAACGAGCCTCCGCCGAGACGCTCTCCACCGAGCCAATTGTCCTCGATGAAACGCACGATCGACGCTTGCGAGATGGTATTGTGCGCGACGAAGTTGTGCCGCGCCCATGGCGAGACCACGATGAAGGGAATACGCGTGCCCGGCCCGCATCGGCCGTTCACGGGCTTGCCGCTGACGCCGGCCTGCGGCGTTCCCTCGCCGCATTTTCCGGAACCGCTGAGCCGATCGGCTGTCGGATCGAACGAGGAATTCGTCGGATTTGCGTACGCATGATCGTACCAGCCGTCGGAGTCGTCCCACAGAATTACGATCGCGGTATCTTTCCACTCCGGGCGTCCTTCGACGAAGTTCACAAGTTCGACGGTGCCTCGCTGCTCGTCGAGCGGGTCCGAATAGCCGGCATGACCGTCCTGGTAGCCCGGCAGCTTGACGTACGAAACCGCGGGGAAATTCCCGGCTTTCACCGCCGCATAAAAATCGTGCAGATCGTAGTTATGGTTGGCTTGGTCCGTTTTGCCGATTGCGTCGACCGAGCTGGGCCGTGCGTGCGTCGGGTTCGACGTCGATACATAGTACTGAAACCACGCATGGTGCGGGATATAATCCTTCACCGCCTTGCCGACGATCGCCGACTGCGTCGAGCGCGCACAGCCGGTCGTTGCGTTGGCGTTCTTCGTGCCGAGGTCAAAGCCGCCCATGAAGCTGCCCCACGTGACTTGCGCTGAGGTAAGCAAGTCGCCGATATTTTTCCCGAGCATATTGACGCGATCGTTCGGAACCGAGCAGACGTCGGCGTCCGGATCGACGTCGTTGATCATCGTGTAGCCGCCTTGGCCATCCGCGATGTAATACGAGTGCTTCGAGCTCTTCACGATTTGTAGGCCGTTGGTTTGGCCCGATACGACCTCGAGAGCTCCGGGCGTTGACGGCCCGTACGCGTCCGCATACGCATTGTCGCTCATGGCAAAATGCTGCGCGTACTCCCACAGCGCCGTCACCGTGTTGCCGTCGAAATATCCCATCACTTGCCCCGGCGTACCGAATGCGCCCGCGCCGCCCTTGGTACCGCGTCCCGTGAATTTCGGAAAGAGATCGGCCTTGCCGCCGTCATAGGCCTGTTGCTCGGACGTGTAGCTGTGATCCTGATCGGCGGTGTTGGCCTGCGTGCGATCGAGACGGAACGGATCGGCGGCAGCGCTACCGTTCGCAGGATTCGTATAATTCGGATTGGTGTTGAGCAGCGACGTCGTGACGAGATTGTCGACGCTCGGCGTGCCCGCGCGTGCGATGAAGCGTGGCTCGCCCGGCGGGTTCGTCGCGTGCGGATACGTCGCGAAGTAGTGATCGAACGAGACGTTCTCGTTGAAGATGATGACGAGATGCTTGATCGGCGTCGCCGTTTGCACCGTGCTTTGCGACGCCGCCACGGTACCGAGAGCGCAAAGAAGAAGAACGCAGAGCGAAAAAGCGCGTGTCATATCTTCTGAATTATCACCCTCATATTAATGTAACATTATCCAAGCGAGGGGTGGTGACGTTTCCCGACGCGACTTCCAGTTTTTTGCGAAGCCACGGAGGGCGAGAGCGAAAAATGGATGAGCGAACTTTTTCAGGATGGAAAAGTTTGGCGCTCGCGGAGGGGAACGTCACCACCCGTCGCGTCAGCCGGCCATACGGAAGTTTTCGCCGAGGAAGAACCGGCGGGCGTCGGGATTGTCGACCAATTCTTCAGGGACGCCGGATGCGATGACTTTTCCGTTGTGAATCACGTACGACCGATCGGTGATGGCCAGCGTGTCGCGCACGTTGTGGTCCGTCATCAAGATGCCGTAGCCGTCGCCGCGTAATTCGGCGATGAGCCGCTGCAGCTCGGATACGGTGAGCGGATCGATGCCGCTGAACGGCTCGTCGAGAAGAAGGTACGCCGGCTCCGTCACGAGCGCGCGAGCAACCTCGACGCGACGCTGCTGCCCTCCGGAGAGCGTATCGCCGCGCGTATCGAGCATCGGCTGCAACCCGAAACGTTCGACGACGCGCTCGAAGACTGCGGCGCGACGTTCGGGTTCGCTGCCGCGCATCTCGAGGATCAAACGCAGATTGTCGGCCACGGAGAGCCGGCGAAAGATGGAGCGCTCTTGCGAAAGGTAGCCGAGCCCCTGACGCGCGCGCTCCGACATCGAGAGCTGCGTGATGTCGGTATCCGCCACGCGCACGACGCCCTCGTCGGCTTTGACGTTGCCGACGATCATCCCGAACGTCGTCGTCTTTCCGGCCCCGTTTGGTCCCAAAAGACCGACGATTTCGCCCGGCGCGACGCGCACCGTCACGCCGTCCACGACGTAACGGGCCCCGTAACGCTTTCGAAGATTGTCCGCGACCAGCGCGTGGCTTGGATCTGCCATCCCGGCCCCCTTCGGGACTAGGCCCCGTAGGTTACTGCTTGTACGTCCCGAGCAGGTAAGGGGTAGCCGCCGCGGGTGCGGCCGAGCAGCATGCGCTCAACTGCCTCCTGAATTCTCCGTACCGGCTTCCGGCGATAATCCCATTGCGAATCCGCCGGCGGCGGAGGCACGATCATCGTCGCGTTTGCTTCGAAGACGATGAGCCGTCCCTTCGCATCGAGCGCGAAATCGACGCCGCCGTATTCCAGCGCTAGCGTTCCGACGACGTGCCGCAATGCGTCGTACGCGCGGCTGCCGAGTACGCCGCGCGAATCTTCCAGAAACGCCGCATCCTCGGCGCGATGTCCGGCGTGCTCTTGCATATCGGCACTGAAGTAGTGCACCTTCCAATCTTTCGAGACCGCCGCATGCAAGGGGTAGAGGTCGCCGTCGACGGCGATCATCCGGTACTTGCGAAAGTTGCCGTCTTCAGAGCGCGTATCGAGGTACTCGATCGCAATGACGGCCGTTCCCGGAAGCTGCGCGAGCGCCGCGGCGACGTTCTCCGGTTCGTCGACTTTGAGGAAATGTTCGCCCGTGTGATAGCCGGGAACGCGCAAGAGCAAAGGCCACGAAAAGCCGCTGGCTCGAAGCGCATCGACGGGATTCGTGCGCTCGAGCAGCCAGCGTGGGAACATCGCAAAGCGCGCCGTCACGACGTCGCTCAGTCGTCCGAGTCTATCTGCGTTCGCGGCGCGCCCCGTTGCGAGCACGGCGGAGGGATGATTGATGACCGGTGCGTGAGTTCGCGCCAGAATTGCGTTCGTCGCCGCGAGCGCGAGCGCGCAGCGGTCGGCGTCGCCGATGGCGTTGAAGACGACGTCGTGCGGCGGCAGCTCCAGATCCGTGTCGTAGAAGTCGACGATGAGCGAGGCGACCTGAAAGACGCGATCGTCGAAAAATCCATTCGTCGGGACGTTGCCTTGACCATCGACGCCCAGCAGAAGTACGCGAACCGCTTCGCGGTCGCCCAGATAACGTGAGTACGTTACCGGTCGATATGAGAAGCCTAGCCGGCGTTGCGCCGCTGCAGCCGTTTCGTCCCCCCGCTCGGAAAGAATGCTCGCAAGGCCGTGATGTGCGGAAGCTGCGGTCGGATCGAGCGCAAGAGCCCGCTCGTAGTGCTCGATGGCCTCGTCGCTGCGTCCTTCGTCGTGCAGCACTTTCGCCAGGTGCGTGTGCGACATCGCGCTGTCGGGATGACGTTCGGCGAGCAAGTGGTACGCCTGCAGTGCCGAACGCGCCGATCCGTCTTCGTAGAGCAGCATGCCGAGATTATTGAGCGCGCCGAAATGCTGCGGACGGCGGCGCAAGATGTCGTGATACGCGCGCCGGGCTTCTTCTCGGCGCGCAAGCGCGGCAAGCACGCACGCGCGCTCAAATGCGGCGTCGACGTCCGCGGGGTCGAGGAGAAGGCCGAGTTCGAGTTCGCCGAGGCGCATTTCCAGCGCGATGCGCGCGTAATGCGCGGGGAGGTTAGTTCGCGCCGTCGCTACCGTCCTGGGATGTCGTGGTTCCATCGGTAACGGGCGATTCGGGCGTTTCCGGCAGCCACATCCTCACATCCGGCGATACGTTCCCGGTCGCCGTTGCGGGCTGCGCGAGCCGGTCGACGGGTGCGATACCCATCTGCTCGCGCCAGTTTGCAACTTGCTGCATCGCTTGGTACGTAATCCACGAGACGCCACGAATGAAACTGCGGCCGACGTCGAGCGTCGGAAGCGACGTCGTCATGACGGCGATGACATACGGTTCGGGCCCACCTTCGACGACGCCCACGTCGTTGAGCGTGTCGTGCAGCTCGCCCGTCTTGTGCGCGATTTTCAGATCTCGCGGCAGCGGAACGGGCAACAACGTATTGTGCGTCTGCCCTTCGAGAATCAGCATCATCTGCTGCGAGCTCCACGCGTCGATCAACTGCCCGCGCGCGATTGCGTCGAGCAGACGCGCCATGTCGCCGGCGCTCGATCGCAAGGAGCGGATATCACCCTCCGAGCGGATGTAGTCGGCAACGTGCGTGTGGCGCAGGCCCAGGTCGGCCATCGTGGCGTTGATGCTCTGCCGCCCGACGAGCCGGATCAGCATATTCGTCGCGGTGTTGTCGCTCTGCGTAATCATCTTCCAGAGCAGCTGCTCGACCGTGTACGCGCTGCCGAGCGGCGCATCGGAAAGGTCACCCCAGCCCCAGTCGCGATCGGACGCTCGCAGATGCACGACCTGATTGATCGTGATGCGGCCGGCCGCCATCTGCTCGAACACCTCGACCATCACCGGGACCTTGATCGTCGATGCAGCCGGCATGCTCGTATTCGCATTGACGCCGGAGATGACGCCTGTGGCAAGATCTTCGACGGCGATTCCGACTCGCGCGGGCACGCGTTCGGCGGCGGCACGAAGTCGCGCTTCGAGATTTGCCAGGGGAGCCGGCACCGATGCGGACGCTGTGCTATAGCAACAACACAAGAAGCCTATGAGTAAGAAAAGGAGCGTCCGTACTTGCAGTGCCCTGTACCCCCCGCGCCCTAGTAAACGTTCGGTCGTACCGCCCGGTTCTCTTTTTATCGGCGGGTATGAAGGCACAGTTGCGATGCAGATGCAGAGGGCTTGCGGTCGGCAGGCCGGTAAGCGGCCAAGCAGCGACAGTCTGGGAAAGGAGCGTTGATGGCCTCGAGTAGGCCCAGCCGGACGAGACGAATTACCGCGCTGCAAGTCCTCGCGACCGTTGCTCTCGCGGGGCTCTTGGCGTGGGGAGTCGTTCAGTTCCTCGGGCGCATCCCGTACATGATCGTCATCCTCATCGCGGCGGTCTTCTTGGAATACATCATCCGCCCGTCAGTTCGGTGGCTCAACGCTCGAATGAATATCGCGCTCGCGATTTTGATCGTCTACATGATCGTCGCGATCGTCATTGCGCTGGCCGTGTGGTTCCTGATCCCACCGCTGGTGACGGACGCATCGAAGTTCATTCGGGCGCTGCCGCAGCTGGTCGACGATATCCAGAAGACGATCCAAGGTACGCGATTGCCGATCGAGATTCGCGACTATCTCGCCAACTTGCCGGCCGAGATCATCAACTTCGTTCGGCAGTACGGCTTTACCGCAGCACATCAAGTCGCGAACTACATCTTCTCGGCTGTTGCCGTCATCGGCGCGATAATCGTCGTCCCCATTCTGACTGCGTATATTTTGATGGATCAAGAAAACCTGGTTCGCGTGTTCCTCGGCTTCTTTCCGGAGCGAACGCGGTCGAAGGCCAAAGCCGTCCTGCTCGATCTGGATCACGTCCTCGGCGGGTTTATTCGCGGACAAATCATCGATGCGATCGTCGTCGGCGTGCTGATCTTCATCTTGCTGACGATCTTCAACGTGCCGTACGCGTACTTAGTCGCCGTTATCTCGGGCGTCTTCCAGCTGATCCCGTACTTCGGCGCAATCGTCGCGTTTTTCCCCGCGGTGACGCTGGCATTCATCGCCCACGGATCTGGATCGGCGATAGGCGTCGGAATCGGCGTCATCGTCATTCACCAAATCGACGGCAATCTCGTCGCTCCACGCATTATGCGCCAGAATGTCGGACTCTCGCCGTTTTGGGTGATCGTTTCGGTACTAGGCTTTACCGAGCTCTTCGGGTTCGTCGGCACCTTCGTTGCCGTGCCGGCCGCCGCGATGATTCGCGTCGTTAAAATGCACTTTCTCCCCGATCCGGTCGAGCCGGAGGAAGCAGAGCCGACGCCGCACGATGAGCAATTGCGCGTGAAAGAAGACATCGCCAATGTCGACGGCGCTTGAGCGCGTGCGCCGCCTCGATATCATCGGCGTTCCCATGGATCTCGGAGCCGATCGGCGCGGCGTCGACATGGGTCCATCGGCCGTGCGCTACGCGCGGCTGCAGGAGCAGCTGCGCGCGCAAGGGTTCGAAGATATCCTGGACCGCGGCAACCTCACCGTCCCCGATCGCGCGCTTGCCGGGTTGGAAGATTCGGACCCGCGCTACCTTTCAATCATCCAGAGCGTATGCGAAGAGCTGGCAACGCAAGTCGAAACATCCGTTCGCGAAGGCGCATTCCCGATCGTGCTCGGCGGAGATCACTCGATTGCGATCGGAACCCTCGCCGGTTTGCGACGCGCGCGCGGCGCACCGGCCGGGTTGATTTGGTTTGACGCGCACGCCGACATCAATTCGCCGAGAACATCGCCGTCCGGCAACGTGCACGGCATGCCCGTGTTCTACGCCGTGGAAAGCGGCGATCTCGATCCGCACCGCAGCGTGCTCATCGGGCTGCGCGACGTCGACCCGGGTGAGAAGAAGACGATTCATTCCCTCGGCATCGGCGCGTTTACGATGAGCGACGTCGACCGGCTCGGAATGGAAGGCGTGATCGATCGCGCGCTCGACGCGATCGGCGACGGGCCGATTCACGTATCGTTCGATATGGATGCGATCGATCCGAGCGAAGCGCCGGGCGTCGGGACGCCGGTAAAGGGCGGAATCACCTATCGCGAAGCGCACCTCGCGCTGGAAGAAGTCGCCGCACGCGGCACGATCGCGTCGCTCGAAATCACCGAGATCAATCCCATTCTCGACCGCTCGAACGCAACGGCAATACTGGCGGTAGAGCTCATTCTGAGCGCATTAGGGAAGACGATACTCTAGGCGCTGAACGGCGCCGACG
>JBOHTT010000099.1:0-2366 GCA_050733775.1 Vulcanimicrobiaceae bacterium | reverse complement strand
GCAGCTCGTGGCGTCTGGCCTCGTCCGAGCCGGCACGCCGCATGAAGAAGTTGCCGCGGTATGGGCCGGAGATGATGATTGGAAAATGAGTCGGACGCTTTCGGTCTTCGAGCGCGAGCTGCTCGTCGACTCGGGCCACGCTATCGCGCGTATCGCGAACCTGCTCATCTATACATCCGTGCTCGCTGCCCTCGCAATCAATTTCCCGCAATGGACGATCGCCGACGCGTTACTCTGTGGTCTCAGTCTCGGTCCGATTGCGTGGAGCGCGCGTCGTAGTCTGAATGACCTAATTTCGAAACGGACGCGGCAACAGAACCTTTTTGGGGTGCTGCGCGAGAGCGAAGACGCTAAACCCGAGCAGTACCGAGAGGCGACGTACTGGCTCCAGCGGGATCCTTCGTTCGGCACGTGGCCGGCTCTCAACCGGCGCGCGCGTCTCGTCGTGCTGGTACGGCATCTGTGGACGCTCAGCCGATGGTATTGGCCGCGCGAACCGTACGCATAAATATCAGAAATTTTTAAAGCCGATTCGCGAGAGGACCGTCCCGTCGCCCGTGCGCCCTCGCGGGGGCTCGCCCGTCTCCGCTCCGGCGTCAAGGTGGCGGCAACCGCGCGCGCGAGCGCGAACGATGTGGCGCTCGAGAGAGGAGTGCAACCATGAAGGTCAGCCCGCAGTACGCGCATCTTTATGCCGGCGACCCCGCGACGATCGTCCTCGGCGACGGCGCACGAATCACGTGCCGCATCGCCGATGACCAACGCTTCACAAACGCCGTCGCATACATGGCTTCCACCGGCCCAGATGCTGAGGTCGAAAAGTACGCGCAGAACGACGCGATCGCGTACATCGACGTATTGGGCTCCCGGCACGTAGGCGACCGCACTGACAGCGCGGCGCTGTAAGCCGCTCCGTAGACGCAACGAGAACGGCCCGTCGCTTTACACTGGCGGGCCGTTCACACTGCGGATTGATCGAGACTGCGTTACGCCTTTGTTGCTGTCTCCTGAGCCGCTGCGCGAGCCCTTTCTTGATCGAGCCTACGGTCCCGCCGCATGTCATTTGCAACGCCTCGGATCGAATCTTCGCTCCGCCGAATCGCCTGCAAGATGGACTCGCGATCGACGGAGAACGGCGACCGCACGACCGCGATCGCGAGCTCAACACCGAGCTCGATGCCCACGTCGAACGCCATCTCGGGCGGCGCTTCGTTGAGATCCCTCCGGCAATAAACGAGCCTGCCCGCAGCGACTGAGGGAAAGGCGTAGGTGCCGTCGTGCGTATCCTTGCAGCCGGCAGCGTTGACGTGGTGGGCGATCAGGTCCCGTAGCACGGATGGGTCGATCAGCCCGGAAGGCGAAGCGATTAACGTCATCGGGAAGGTTCCTTTCTCGGTGACGCGGCCCTAACGGGTCGCGGCTCGGCGGCGTTACAGCGCCGTCGGGCCTCTATCGTACCACAAGGGAATATGAGTTCACAGTCTTGAGAGGTACGACATGCGAAAGACGAAGAGCGCCCCGCGGAAAGCGCGCAAAGGCCGTGCACCGGTGGAGAGCCGCGTCGTCGCGATGAGCGCTCGTGAAGCGCAGCGCGTGTATGGCATCCCGATCACCTCGCTGCGCACGCTCGCAGCGCTCGGGCACATCAAGAGTTTCCGCTACGGACCGACGCTCGGCCGCGTTCGGTTCCTCGTCGATTCGATCGAGGAATACATCGAGCGGCACATGCGTCCGTACGGCGATCGTCTCGAGCAGCGACAGCGCCGGCATCTACGCGCGGTGAAATAAGCACGCCCCATGAATCCTCTGCAGCTCGCATTCGAAACGCCCGAAGCGCTCGTGAACGCGACGCCGGCGGACCTCGGGCTCGTTATCTTGAGAGCACTGATAACGGCGCAGGACGCGGCAATCTCGGGGCCACGGCGACGTTATGAATGGATTCCGACCGTTAACGTGCTCGCGTGGTGCGAGTGGACGCCTAATCCAGCTGCTCGCCTCGCAGTCGCCGAAGGACTAGCGTGGCTGTTCTCTCACGATCTTGTAGCGGAATTTTGGGACCAGGGCTCGGGCTCCCAGCAGTGGGGAACGGTCATGCCGACACGCCTTGGTCGCGAGATCGCGAGCGTGGCGTCGCAAAAGAATGCCGCGGCCTACGCGATGCGCGCGATCGAGCTCGTCCCGAAAGAACTACGGGGCCGCGTGCTTCCGAATCTGGTCGCCGGCGAATACGATCTGGCGATCACCGCGGCATTTAAGGCGATCGAAGTCCGCATGCGTGAACGCGCGGGACTGACGACGTCGAGCTACGGCTCTCGGCTCGCGAAAGCGTTCTTCCAGCGCGTCGCATCGACGCGACTGCAGCACGA